>NZ_JAVDTD010000019.1:0-70355 GCF_031455655.1 Sphingobacterium sp. 2149
CGTCCGCACATGAGTTGTGATTTTCTAACACCTGCGGTAGCACATGTAACAGATGTACCATTAATCAAGCGTTGGAAAAACTGTAGGAAAAAATATAAAAGTTTACAAAAAAACAATTAAATTCATAATATCAATTCACCCACCAAAACTGTAAAGTAAGAACCGTATTAGACCTTTTGTAAACCTTTTTCAGGAATGGACAAGGCGGTAACACCTTAAAAAAGTATAATCTAACGGCGAATTCAAGAAGAATGTGGATGTTTCAATTGGGCGGTATGCAAAAAAAAGTCCCGTGCATTACACGGGACCTGATCACCTGTATCGTTTAGGTGTTAACCTAATGTTATTAAACTTTCTTGCAGTATTTTAATCTTAGCTTCTGCGTCAGCTTTTTTGCTTTTCTCGTTTTCGACAATTTCAGGTTTTGCATTTTGTACAAATCGCTCATTAGAAAGCTTCTTGTCTACCGAAATTAGGAAACCCTTTAAGTATTCCAATTCTTTCTCAATGCGTTCACGCTCGGCATCCGCATCAACATTGTTTTCCAAAGTCACATAACATTCATCTTTGCCGGCAAGGAAACTGGCAGCACCTGCAATTTTCTCAGAGACAAAAGTCACGTCCTCCAAATTGGCAATCTTAGTGATGATAGCAATGTATTGTTTCAAGTTGACCTCAGATTGCTGATTGATCGCTAATGGCAACGCAATTTTAGGGGAGATACCTTTAGAATTACGGATATTGCGAATCTCAGAAATGATCTGTTGTGCGACAGCGAAATCTTTAATAAGCTGCTCATCAAAGGCATCTGCCGTCGGGTAGGGAGCGACGATAATGCAATCTTTCTCTTCTTTTATTCCGAACAATCCGTCGTGCCATAATTCTTCCGTAAGAAAAGGCATGAAAGGGTGCACCAGCGTAAGTATACGTTGAAAAAATGATTTTACCGTGTCTAAGGTTTCGCCAGAAATCGGTGAGCCGTAAGCCGGTTTTACTAATTCAAGATACCAGGCGCAAAAGTCATCCCATACTAATTTATAGGTTGTCATCAGCGCATCTGATAAACGATAATGCTTAAAGTTTTCCTCGATATCGACCAAAGACTGATTTAATCTTGCCTCAAACCAGGCAGCCGCAATTTTATCGGACGCCGAAGCTGGTGCGGCGGTGATTTCCCAGCCTTTAACCAAGCGGAAAGCATTCCAGATTTTATTGGCAAAATTCCGTCCCTGTACACAGAGTTCAACATCGAAAGGAAGGTCATTACCCGCTGGAGCAGTCAATAACATCCCCATTCTCGTCGCATCGGCACCGTATTCGTTCATCAAATCAATCGGGTCAGGTGAGTTGCCCAGCGATTTGGACATTTTGCGGCCGAGTTTGTCCCGTACAATCCCAGTAAAATAAACATTTTCAAAAGGCAATTGTCCGCGGAATTCATATCCTGAAACGATCATACGTGCTACCCAGAAAAAGATGATATCGGGGGCAGTGACCAAATCTTGGGTTGGGTAATAATAATTTATTTCTGGATTTTCTGGTTCATTGATACCATTGAAGACCGAAATTGGCCATAACCACGCTGAAAACCACGTGTCAAGGACATCTTCGTCTTGACGGAGATCTTCTGCTTTAAGATTTGCATTGCTCGACTTTTCTTGCGCTAACACCAGTGCTTCTTCAACTGTTTGTGCAACCACAAAGTCTTCGTTGCCATCGCCATAGAAATATGCCGGTATTTGATGGCCCCACCACAATTGTCTTGAGATATTCCAGTCGGTCACATTCTCCATCCAATTGCGGTAAATATTTTTGAATTTTGTCGGATGAAATTTGATGGTATCATCCATGACATTATCCAAAGCCGGATTCGCAAGGTCTTCCATTTTAAGGAACCACTGATTGGAGATTTTGGGCTCGATCACCACACCGGTTCGCTCTGAAGTCCCCACATTATTGGTATAATTCTCAACTTTTTCCAATAACCCCTTTTCCTCAAGCTCTTTCTCAATTTCCTTCCGGACTTTAAAACGATCCATACCAGCATAGTGTAAGCCGTTGTCGTTCAGCTTTGCTTCGTCAGTGAAGATATCCACAAACTCCAGATGGTGTTTTTTGCCGAGCGCATAGTCGTTTACATCGTGTGCTGGTGTAACTTTTAGACATCCGGTACCGAACTCCAAATCTACATATTCATCCTCAATGATGTTCACTTTTCTGCCTACGATCGGTACAATGACTTGCTTTCCTTTTAACCAGGTGTAGCGTTCGTCGTTGGGATTGATACAGACCGCTGTATCACCAAAAATTGTTTCGGGACGGGTCGTTGCAACAACAATGTATTGATCAGTACCATCAACCTGATATTTCAGGTGATATAATTTACCATTTTTCTCTTTATAAATAACTTCTTCGTCGGAAATATTTGTTTTTGCTTCTGGATCCCAATTGACCATGCGATAGCCCCGATAAATCAATCCTTTGTTATACAGATCTACAAATACGCGGATAACAGATTGATACAACTCTGGGTCCATCGTAAAACGCGTGCGATCCCAGTCACAGGAAGCACCAAGTTTTTCCAATTGTTTCAGAATAATACCACCATATTTTTCTTTCCATTCCCAAGCATGCTTTAAGAAATCTTCGCGGGATAACGATCGTTTGTCAATTCCTTGTTCTTTCAACATAGCGACCACCTTGGCTTCAGTAGCAATGGAGGCGTGATCGGTCCCTGGTACCCAACAGGCGTTTTTCCCCTGCATACGTGCTCGGCGAATCAAAACATCTTGAATGGTATTATTTAGCATATGCCCCATGTGCAACACTCCAGTGACGTTTGGAGGAGGCATCACAATCGTGTAAGGTTCACGTTCGTCAGGGGTGGAACGGAAAAATCCGTTCGCTTTCCAATAGCTGTACCACTTTTCTTCAGCTTCTTTTGGATTATAAGTTTTCGCTATGCTCATTTTAAATTTTCTATTCAAACTTTTAAGGAACACAAAAGTAAGTATTTCTATGTTATTTTCCTTAGTTATCAGCTGATCTTGTGCGCAAACAAAAAGATGCTATCCATCACGTATCGGCAATTCATTCAAACACCATCCTGCTTTAGCAGAAGAGTTTGCTATTTATGCGGTATACTACCTCAGGGGTACTTTATAATTTTTTAATCTTTTATTCATATTACTAAGTAATTAGCCTGTATTTCATGTAAATTAATGTAAATTTGCCTGTTTTATTTTTACGCGAAAGAATGCAACGATTTGCTAAAGAGTTGAGAGCTTTAACACAGTATTTTCTATTCTGGTTAATTATCTGTTTTATAGATAGATTGATTTTTGTTACTGCTTTTTTTGAGAAAATTGGTTTTTCCAATATTACAGAGGTTTTCAGAATTTACTATCATGGCCTCAATCTGGATTTCTCTGCTGTTTCTTACATATGTGCACTACCCTTCCTTGTGTATTGTATATTAAGTTTTTTTCCAAAGCTCAAACCCAAAAGGCGGATCTTGGATGTCTATACCATTATTGTGCTGGTTTTATTTTTTGTGACAAGCTTTATCAATGTCAATATCTACCGGGAATGGGGGGACAAGATTTCCAAGCGTGCGATTGATTCCTTTTTGGCCTCACCTTCAGGAGCAGTAGCTTCGGCAGAAGCCACGCCGGTATTTCTTCCAATCGTCGGCATGGTGATCGGCATATTGTGTGGCTATTTTTTATACCGCTGGATGTTTAAAAAGGTATTCTTTTTCAATATCAAATCTCCGGTTGGTAATATCTTTAAACTGCTCGTCGGAATGTTTGTCCTTTTCACGTTTATTCGCGGCGGTTATGGGCGGGCAACATTAAACCCCAGTAAAGCTTATTATTCGGAAGATACATTTTATAATCATGCGGCAGTCAATACGCAATGGGCTTTTTTACGCGATTTCTTTGCTAAAAATACCAAACTGAAAAACCCATATAGTTACTATAGCGATCAGAAAGAGATCGCAGACAAACTACGGCCAGCCTTTGAGCATCAGCCCGATTCGGCGGTTCAGGTGCTTTCAACGACTCGTCCGAATGTGGTTTTTATTATGTTAGAAAGTTTTGTCGGAGACCTCATCCAGTCCCTCGGGGGGGAGAAGGGAATTACTCCACACATGGAAGAGTTGATCAAAGGGGGGATTTTGTTTGACCATATTTATTCTGCTGCTGATCGATCTGACAAAGGAATGGTTGCGATATTGAGTGGCTTTCCGGCGCAAGGCCCGGAAAGTATTATTAAATATATTGATAAACATGAAAATATGCCTGCAATTGGGCAAGAGCTTGATCATGCAGGTTACGAAACATCCTTTTACCACGGTGGACAAAGTGAGTTTTACAATTTTAAATCGTATATGCTGACACATGGGATAGCTAGGGTTGTGGACAATGCTAATTTTGGCTTGGATGCTGAACGTGCCTCGTGGGGGGTATATGACCATGTGGTTTTTAATCGGATGATCAACGACTTCAAAAAGGAAAAACAGCCTTTCTTTTCTACGATCTTTACCTTGGTCAACCACGAGCCATTCGATTTAAAAAACGGTTATAAATTTGGCAATGCTACCAATGCAGATAAGTTTAGAAGCACAGCATATTACACGGATTCAGTAGTGTATGACTTTATCTCAAAAGCCAAAAAAGAAGCTTGGTATAAGAATACTCTTTTTGTTATTGTAGCTGATCATGGACACCGCCTTCCTTCAGAAAAATGGGAGCTATTCCATCCTAATCGCTTTCATATTCCATTGATTTTTTTCGGAGATGTTATCAAGCCCGAGTTTCGGGGGAAAATTTTCAGCAGAATTGGCAATCAGACAGATTTGGCAGCAACGTTATTGACCCAATTGAAACTTCCAACCGAACGTTACCATTGGAGCCGGGATTTGTTTAATCCAACGACACCTCAAATTGCCTTTTATAATTCCAAAGATGCCTTTGGAGTGATTACTCCAGAGCAAGCTGTTTCATTTGATAATGTGGGAAGGATAATCAACTATAGGTCGAACAAGGAATATCCAGTGAGCAAAACAGATAGTTTGTTGAATATCGGTAAAGCGTATTATCAAGAGGTATATCGTGAATTTTTAAAATATTAGGACTATGAAATTAAAAGGAGTACTTGCACCGTATTTTGCTGTCGCAATTCGTTTTATCTTTCTTTTGGTCATTTATGCGTTGTTAAGATTGGGGTTTTATGGCATCAATGCCTCCTTATTTCCGCACGTCGATGCGGGTAAGCTCCTGGTGATGTTTGCCGGTGGTGTGCGTTTCGACATTGTAGCCCTGCTGTATTTAAATATTCTTTATATTGTGATGATGACTGTTCCGGGACCGTTTAAGGATAACCGGGTCTATCAGCAAGTCGCGAAATGGATCTTCGTTGTGGTCAATTCAATAGGAATAGCCTTGAACCTGATTGATTTTGCCTATTATCCCTTTACACTCAAAAGAACTACAGGTACAGTAATCGATCAATTTTCAAATGAATCAAACTTGATGAAGCTGGCCTTTGATTTTTGTTTGGACTATTGGTATCTTATCGTACTATTGGCTCTTATCGTGTATGGCCTGATGAGATCCTATCAGCTTATTCAGCTGGAAAAGATCACGAAATATAACTGGAAGTCATTTTTGATCCAAGTACCTTTGTTTCTATTGACCGCCTTTCTTTTCATCGGTGGGGTACGTGGGGGCTGGGCCCATAGCACGCGTCCCATTACGTTAAGCAATGCCGGAGATTATGTAGAAACACCAGAAGAAATGAATATTGTACTGAACACACCATTCAGTATATTGAAAACATTAAAGGCTGTAAATCTGAAACCTGTTCATTATTATTCTGACCAAGAGCTTGAGCAGTTATACAATCCCATTCATATACCAAAAGCAGACCAGCCTTTTGCAAAGAAAAATGTCGTCGTTCTGATTTTGGAGAGTTTTGCAAAAGAGCATTTTGGCGAATTGAATAAAGATATCCAAGGTGGAAAATACAAAGGTTATACGCCTTTTTTGGATTCATTGATCCGCCATGCTTACACTTTTACAGATACGTATGCCAATGGGCGTAAGTCAATTGATGCACTACCATCCGTGATTACCGGAATTCCTTCGATAGGTGAACCTTTTGTACTTTCCATATACTCGGGAAATGAAACCACGAGCTTAGCAAAGCTGTTGGGTAAGAAAGGGTATGAGACGGCCTTTTTCCACGGGGCACCTAATGGCAGTATGGGCTTTTCGGCTTATATGAAATTGGCAGGCATTCAGCATTATTTTGGTAAGAATGAATATAACAATGATGCGGACTTTGATGGCATATGGGGAATCTGGGATGAACCTTTTTTGCAATTTGTCGCAAACAAGATCAATACTTTTCATCAACCATTTTTCGTCAGTTTCTTCTCATTATCCTCACATCATCCGTTTAAAGTACCCGAAAAATATCAGGGAAAATTTCCAAAAGGACCTTTGCCAGTACAAGAGCCCATTGGATATACCGATAATGCGCTGCGCGAATTTTTTGCGACAGCATCTAAAATGCCCTGGTACAAGAACACCGTCTTCGTGATTTGTGCAGACCATGCTACTGTAAGCTACCTGCCAGAATATCAAACGGCAGCAGGGGGCTTCCAAATTCCTATTATATTTTATGCACCAGGCGATAACCTAGTTGGCAAAGCGGATAAACTGGTACAGCAAATAGATATTATGCCGACGATTTTAAATTATTTGCATTACGATGAACCGTATTTTGCCTTTGGTTCGGATGCCTTCAAACCAGGTAAGGATAATTTTGTGCTCAATAACAATGCAGGGAGCTATAACCTCTATTATAAAGATTATATGATGTCGTATGACGGGCTGAAAGTGACATCGTTTTACGATCTAAAGAAGGATCGTCTGATGAAGCACGACCTGCTTAAGCAGCATCCCGCCGTATTGGATACGATGGAGAGTAAGATGAAAGCATTTATTCAGCAGTATAACAACCGCATGATTGAAAATAAGCTAACCTACAAAAAGTAGGCTGCTGGTTTTCTAGGTGGAAAACCTTGATCGGATACTTCTGTCGATAATCAATAAAACCAAGTCGTAAATGATGTAGATTAAGGGTAAGGTGAAGATGACTAGCAGTATAAAGCCCCGGGACTTCTGGTCAAATGAACCGTTGATCAGATAGTTGGCCAGACTGGACCAAAACCAGCAGAAGAAATAGAAGGAGCTTGGAATAATTAGGTTTCCAATAAGCAGTGCATAACGGTATTTGCCACCTTTGTATTTTAGATAAATACATCGGATATGTAGGTATAACAAAAATAGCGATCCGATCAGCGCAAGCAGTTCGGGGTGCACCCAAAGAATTGCTTTTGCGAACAAAGAGGTTTTTAGGCCAACTTCAATATGAAAACTCTCTTTCTTTTCTACCTGATCAATGTCCCAGTGCATGATTGAATCCGTTTTTAATTTGGCGGTTCCTAGGTTCTGTGCAAGGACTTCCATGTCACCGTTTAGGTGGAGATACAGGTCAATTGGGCCAAAGGAAGACCAGTATCTGGAAGGAAATAAGAGGTAATCAATTTCGTATCTGGTTCGGATATCGCGCCGGTCATAGCCCATATAAGCGCTGTATTGAACCTGAATATTGTTTTCACCTTTGTGTAGCTTAGCGGTAAAATAAAATGCATCATCCAGCGAAATACGCTTCCATTCATCGCTGTCGTAACTGATTTCATAATAACCATCCTTTAAACGTAAAAAAGGGAACTTCGAATCGGGCTGATCCATCGCCTTTGCTTTGATCTCTTTCTGATTGACAAGTACCCGATCTAATCCATCCATATTTAGCGCGAGAAATACGAGCGGTAATTCGATCTCTTCTTCAGCATGGATATTGTATACAATGCTGAAGTGACTACGATAGTCCGAATGATCATCAGTGCTGTCCAATAAAAGGCGGATGTCGATACGCTCATGGGTGACTTTTACCTTGCCGGCAGGAACGAGCTGTCCTGTTATGCTGTGCGGACTTCTTGGGTTTGCCATGTTGGCAAACAGTGTCGTTACAGTGAGTAATAGATATGCAGCTGTTATTAAAATTTTCATTTTGTTTGATAAGGTCTGCTTAATAATCAATTTCGCGTTCGTATAGGAGCTTTTATGTTATAAAGCCGGCTGTATATAGAGATATGCTTGATCTTTAACAAGATGAAAGTAAAAAATAAAAGGGAGAAATTAAAAAGGCGATTTATATTCGGCTATCTCTGATTTATATTCGTTAAGTAGACCGTTTCTTTTTTGAAGGTTGTTTCTGGTCAATAAGATCAGACACTTTCAGAAAAAAAAAGACCTATACCACAAAGGCATAGGTCTTTTTTATATTTCCAAACTTTATTGCGGTTTAAACACCCAACAATAAACGAGCTGGATCTTCCAATAATTGTTTTACACGAACCAAGAAGCTAACTGATTCACGACCATCAATGATGCGGTGGTCATAAGAAAGCGCGATATACATCATTGGACGGATCACCACCTGACCATTTTCAGCAATAGGACGTTGGATGATGTTGTGCATACCCAGGATTGCCGATTGTGGCGCATTGATGATTGGCGTAGACATCATTGATCCGAATACACCACCATTGGTAATTGTAAATGTACCACCAGTCATTTCGTCGATCGTTAATTTGTTGTCACGTGCTTTACCTGCCAATGCGGCAATTGCTTTTTCGATCTGCTCCAATGACATGGCATCAGCGTTACGGATAACTGGAACTACCAATCCTTTAGGTGCAGAAACCGCAATTGAAACATCTGCGAAATCAGAATATACAATTTCGTTATCTTCAATACGTGCATTGACAGCAGGCCATTCAGCTAACGCAGTTGTTACTGCTTTTGTAAAGAATGACATAAAACCTAGACCGATACCAAATTTCTCTTTAAAAGTATCTTTATATTTGGCACGTAAATCCATGATCGGCTGCATATTGACTTCATTGAATGTTGTCAACATCGCTGTTTCGTTTTTAACGGCAACTAAGCGTTTTGCGATCGTTTTGCGTAAGGAAGATAGTTTCTCACGACGTTCGTTTCTAGAACCCGCTACTGGAGCAACTGTCGCAGCTGGAGCCGCAGCAGGTTTTGCTGCTGGTGCTGCAGCTTTAGCAACGGGTTGAGCTTTTTCGGCATCTTCTTTTGTGATACGGCCTTCTTTCCCTGTTCCTTTTATTGTAGAAGGATCAATTCCTTTTTCTCTTAAGATTTTTGCAGCAGCAGGAGAAGCTGTACCAGCAGCGTAGCTATCTGGATCTTCGTCTTTCGCGGCAGCCGCTGGAGCAGCAGTTGATGATGCCTCCTTAGCAGGCGCAGCAGCTGGAGCTGAATCGCCAGTAGGGGCAGCACCCTCTTCAATTGTACAAACAACAGCACCGATTTCTAAAGTATCACCTTCTTGTGCAATGATTCTTAAGATACCTGCTTTTTCAGCTGGCAATTCAAACGTTGCTTTGTCTGATTCCAGTTCGGCGATGTTTTCATCCATCTCCACATAATCGCCATCTTGTTTCAACCATTGTGATAAGGTTACCTCCGTGATTGATTCACCTACGGTTGGTACTTTAATTTCTAAGCTCATATATAATGTTCTTTATTGACAATTGCGTCCTATAGCTAGGACGCAATTGATTTTAAATTGTTTTTATTCGAATGATTTATTTAAGATTGCTGCCTGTTGAGCAACGTGTTGCTTCATATAACCTGTTGCTGTACTTCCACTTTCTTTGCGGGCAACAAAACCTGTAAATGCAATCTCAGTACCCATGAGTTTACGGCAATAATAAGACCAAGCCCCCATGTTTTCGTTTTCTTCCTGAACCCAGACAAACTCTTTTGCTTTTGTGTATTTTTTGCGGATTGCTTTCAATTGATCTGTAGGGATCGGAAACAACTGCTCGATACGAACGATAGCAACATCTTTGCGCTTATCCGCCTCTTGTTTTTCTAATAAGTCGTAGTACACTTTACCAGAACAGAACAATACGCGTTTAACATCTTTTGCTGAAACATTAACATCGTCGATTACCTCTTGGAAAACACCTTCTGTAAAGTCTTTTAAAGGCGACACGACTTTTGGATGACGCAACAATGATTTTGGTGTAAATACAATCAACGGTTTGCGGAACTCGCGTACCAGTTGACGACGCAACAAATGGAAGTAGTTTGCAGGTAAAGTACAGTTGGCTAAGATCATATTTTCATCTGCACACAGCTCCAAGAATCTTTCGATACGTGCTGAAGAGTGCTCAGGACCCTGACCTTCCATACCGTGAGGAAGCATCATCACCAATCCGTTGGAGCGTTTCCATTTCGTCTCTGCACTAGATAGATATTGATCCACAATAATTTGAGCACCATTATAAAAATCTCCGAATTGCGCTTCCCAAATGGTCAATGAATTGGGATTAGAGGATGCATAGCCATATTCAAAACCCAAAACAGCATACTCGGAAAGTAAGGAGTTATAGATGGAGAATTTATCGCCGCCTTTCACATGAGCTAAAGGAACATATTTTTCTTCTGAATCTTCAAGCGTTAATACGGCATGACGGTGTGAGAAGGTACCACGTTGCACATCTTGCCCCGAAATACGCACACGGTTACCTTGATCCAATAATGTCGCGTAAGCCATCAATTCACCCATTGCCCAATCGTATGAATCCGTATCGATCATTTTGGCACGGTCTTCAAATAAACGCGTAATCTTACGGAAGAATTTTTTGTCAGCAGGTAAGGTTGTAATTTCTTTTGCTAATTTCAAAAATAGATCCTTTGCAACTTTGGTTTTATCGGAGGTTGTTAATACTTCACCTTTTTTAGCAGGACGCAATCCTTCCCATGCCCCTTTAAACATCGGAATCTCTTCAGTCAATACCTCAACTGTTTTAGATTCCTCAAATTTAGTCTGTAGTGCAGCTTTAAATTCCTTCTCGATAGTTTTGGAATATGCTTCGTCAATACTTCCTTCGGTAATTAATTTTTTAGCATAAACTTCTTTCGGGTTGGGATGCTTATCGATAAGTTTGTACAACAATGGCTGCGTGAATTTTGGTTCATCGGCCTCATTATGTCCAAATCTTCTATAACATAATAGATCGATAAAGACGTCAGTTTTGTATTTCTGACGGTATTCAACAGCTAAATTGATGGCGTATACTACTGCTTCAGCATCATCACCGTTGACATGGAATACAGGTGAAGAAGTGATTTTTGCGACGTCGGTACAATATGTACCCGAACGGGCATCCTTATAGTTTGTTGTAAATCCAATCTGGTTGTTAATGACAATATGTACAGTACCACCAGTTTTGTAACCATCTAGTTTCGACATCTGGGTTACTTCATACACGACACCCTGGCCAGCAATTGCCGCATCACCATGGATGATGATCGGTGCGATTTTAGAAGAATCTCCTTCGTATTTAAAATCGATTTTCGAACGAACCATACCTTCTACGATTGGATCTACCGTTTCCAGATGTGAAGGGTTAGGAGCCAAACTTAGGTGGACAGATTTGCCATCGTTGGTTTTGACTTCAGAAGAGAAACCCAAGTGGTATTTTACGTCACCACCAAAGTTTACTTCGGGATCGTCGGCATAAGTCTTACCTTCAAATTCAGAAAATACTGACTTGTAAGATTTACCCATAATATTGGTCAATACATTGAGACGGCCACGGTGAGCCATACCGATAACAAATTCCTGAATACCGATTTCTGCTCCTTTTTCGATAACAGAATCTAGCGCAGGGATTAAACTTTCGGCACCTTCAAGCGAAAAACGTTTTTGACCTAAAAACTTAGTGCCCAAAAAGTTTTCGAATACAACAGCAT
The DNA here is from genome assembly GCF_031455655.1 of Sphingobacterium sp. 2149. Taxonomy (NCBI): domain Bacteria; kingdom Pseudomonadati; phylum Bacteroidota; class Sphingobacteriia; order Sphingobacteriales; family Sphingobacteriaceae; genus Sphingobacterium; species Sphingobacterium sp. 2149. The sequence continues at coordinate 11,934 of NZ_JAVDTD010000019.1, forward strand.
GGTTTAATTTGTTTAAGATTCTCTTTTTGGTATCTAAAGAGAATTTAGGCATGTTACGATCCGCTTCCATACGGTCCTGTAACCATTTAATTTTCTCTGGGTTACGGATATATTTGAATTCTGCACCAATGGAACGGCAGTAAGTATCCTCTACCAATTGACGGATGTCTTTTAATGTGGCTGGACCTAAGCCTACTTCAACACCGGCATTGAAAACGGTACTCATGTCTGCTTCAGCAAGACCAAACGTCTCCAATTCCTTGCCAGGATAGTATTTACGTCGCTCACGTACAGGATTTGTGTGTGTGAATAGGTGGCCACGATCGCGGTAGCCGTTAATCATGTTCAGCACGTTGATTTCTTTCAAAACGTGCTCAGGAGTAGCTTCACCTACTGAACTTGTTGTTCCACCAGCATTTTGACCGAAATCAAAACCTTCAAAGAATTTTTGCCATCCGAAATCTACCGATTGGGGATCTTGCTTGTACGATTGATATAAGCCATCGACATAAGCCGAATCAGCATTACTCAAATATGTCAGATTGTCCATTTACAATTAAAACTATGAAATTTGTCAAAGTTATGAATAAAAAAAGAGTTTCTAATACTGAAATTGAATAATTTAATCAATAAATCTATCCAATTCTTAACATTTTTAGCATGATTTTAAAGGGGATTCCGGCGTGCTAAAAAGACCTTTTCCCTCGGAATTATTTATTTCCGAAGAAGATTTATTTAACCATTATTTCATCCAGTTTTGGAAGTCCATTCGGGAAATGAATTTTGATCAATTTTTGCCAATCCAATGCCTTATTATCTTTTTCACTCGTCCCCACGCCAGCGACATGAGACCATTGTCCATATACGGTGGCAGGAGAATAGTCCAGCAGGTGCTCCTCATACCAGGAAGCTCCACGAAGCCAATTGACACCGTACTCATGGACCAAATAACTGGCGGCAATAAAGCGTGCCTGATAGGGAATGTATCCCGTCTTCTGCAATTGAATCATCACACTGTTTACAAAATCATGCTCTGTACGGCCAGATTTCCATTTATCAAATCGTTCGTCATCGCCGTCTGTGGATGGAAAACCTTGCGGTGCACTAGTTGTAAAGCCCTGTGATTTAAAAAATATATTCGGATATTTTTTTAGCATAAACCTAAAATAATCACGCCAAAGAAGTATGTCAATAATCTTCTCAAACCGTTTGTCCTTTCTGCCTTCACCCAATTTTTTGATATTTTGATATAAAAGGATAGGGGATAAGGCGCCTGAGGCAATAAAAGGACCGAGGATGAGTGGATCCTGATCCGTCTCTGGGTAGGTTGACAATAGCGCATGCATAATACTGAGTGCCGTGTCTTCGCCTCCGAGAATGTAAATGTCGTCGACAGATTTGATCTCCTCAGCTGAATAACCTAAGTCTTTCAGTGAGGGGATTTTGGTGTCCTCTAAATGGGGAGGCGTCAGGAAGTTGGTCGGTAATGGAATCGGTTGCCGGACTAAACTTTCCCGCTCAACTTTTTTCTTGAAAACAGAAAAACCATTGGGTATATCCTTGATCGGAAATGGAAGGTCTTCTTTGTGATAAAGGGTATGACCGATGAAATGCCGGAGATTTATTTTGCTGCTCCAAAGTCCACTTTCTACTTTTTCGGAAATAGAGGTCTCCCGAAGTGCTACTTCGCGGTGGTGATAAACTTCGTGAACTTGATACTTTTGTGCGATTCTAGGGATAATATCTTCAGGCTTGCCCACATAAGTCAACAAGTCGCTACCATGGCTCTTTAATTTTTCTTTTAAAGCCGTGACGGCTTCGATAACAAAGGCCGCTCGCAGAACACCAGTGTTCAAGTTGCCAAACTGATTTCGGTCGAAGTATCGCGGGTCAAAACAATAAACGGGGATAATAAATGAACTTTTCTCAGAAGCTTGATAAAAAACCTCATTGTCATGAAGTCTTAAATCATTTCGAAACCAGATCATTGTAGCCCTTTTGTCCATAGAGGTGAAGATAAATACTTTTTAGTGCAGCCTATTTTCAGAAGATTTACAAATATATAAGGATATTGTGTTCTTGAAAGCATTAATTCATGAATTGACAAAAAAAGGACAATGACGGTCGCCACGAGGCTGGCTGGGTCTTTTTTATCGAAAAAAATAAAAATTAGTGTTAAACTTATTTGACGTTTTTCTGTTCTAAAATCAGAGTAAACACAGTTTACTAACGGGCAAGGATCATCTTTAATGTCCACTATAGTGAGAACGAATTATAAAATCGGGATGGTTTCATAGCCATAAAATAGAGCATTCGAATGAAAAAGGTTTTAATCAGCGGGCTAAATACCTATTTGGGACGACGGGCATCCTGTTATCTGCAATCCAGCGATTTTGATGTGACGGGATTAGTCCGCAATTTATCTCTTTTTAATAGGATTGTGAAGGAAAAGGTTACGGCTAAGCTTTTTGAACTCGACCTCTTGCGGAAAGGCGAAGCTTTTGAGAATTTTGAAATCTCAGATCTTAATTTTGGAATTTATTTTACGCAAGTTCCTTCGCTGGATAATGATATACAGCTTCAGCTTGAATTGCTCGGTCTGCGCAATTTCGTGGAGCTTTGTAAGCGGGCAGGAAATAATCGTATTATTTACGTCGCGCGGTTAATGGACGAACATTTCCTGGAGCCTGTGCGCAATCTTCTTGAAAATTTACGTGTACAATATACGATTGTGATTAAAAGCAGTGTGGTGGGAAAAGAGAGTGTACTGAACCGAATATTTGCTAAACTAGCGCGACGGCAAACTATATTTTATTGGAATTGGGTGGCTTCCCTAAAGTTTAGGCCACTTCCTCTGCTTGATGTATACCGTTGGCTGCGGGAAATGCCCTGGGAAAATAATTTTATATCGGAGGTCATCTACCTTGGCGGCAATGAGGAAATGACTTTTAGAGGCTTATTTTACCATTTTCTGAACTGCTCATCCGAACGTCCCAAAAAAGAGATCGGTGTGAATAAATTCTTTGCTAAACTTCTGTTAACAAGATTGAATGATATCAATAAAGAAGATATCGATGAGTTTAGAAGAGTGCTTTATTATGAAAAGAATGTCGATAATACTACTTGGCAGAAAATACAGGCATTTGAATTTACCCCTTTGAAAACCTATGTCTGCGTAGACACCTAATGTACCGTTCAGGGGGATATCGAAACAATAGTTTTGATAGCGGTTTTTTAGATAAGTGTTTTCGTATGTTATACCGGTTTTTATCCTGTATAATCAATAATTCTGTTAAATTTGTGGATTGACGTGGTGAAACAGATTTAATATATGGGATACAATAGTTTAGAAGCATGTGTTGCGGATCTTGAAAAGCATGGGCATTTGATCCGTATCAAAGAAGAGGTTGATCCTTATCTCGAAATGGCTGCAATTCATATGCGGGTATTTGATGTTGAGGGACCGGCCTTGTATTTTGAAAATATCAAAGGTACCACATTCCCTGCGGTGTCCAATTTGTTTGGTACGTTAGAACGTTCGAAATTTATGTTTCGCGATTCGCTGGATCACTTAAAGAAATTGGTGGACGTTAAAATGAATCCTGCAGCGGTGCTGAAAAACCCTTTCCAATTTATTGGTTCGTCAATGACAGCTTTAGGGGCTCTACCCTGGAAAAGGAAGTCGGGTGCTCCTATTCTTCATGGAAAGACATCCATTAGTAAACTTCCGCAGATTGTCAACTGGCCCATGGATGGTGGTGCTTTTGTGACTATGCCGCAAGTGTATACCGAAGATGTCAGCAAGCCTGGTATCATGCATGCTAATCTCGGAATGTACAGGATTCAGCTTTCTGGTAATGATTATCTACCGGATCAGGAAATTGGTTTGCATTATCAGTTGCATCGTGGCATAGGGATACATCAAACAAAGGCAAATGCTCTGGGTAGACCTTTAAAGGTGAGTATTTTTGTCGGTGGACCTCCTGCACATCCTTTAGCTGCTGTAATGCCATTGCCGGAAGGACTTTCTGAGATGATTTTCGCGGGCGCATTGGGGAATAGAAGATTCCGTTATTTCTATGATGATGAAGGTTTTTGTATTTCGGCAGATGCTGACTTTGTAATTACAGGTACTGTATATCCGAATGAAAATAAGCCAGAAGGTCCTTTTGGTGACCATATTGGATATTATAGCCTGACCCATCCATTCCCATTGATGAAAGTGCATAATGTGTACCATAAGAAAAATCCGATTTGGTCTTTTACGGTTGTGGGGCGTCCACCGCAGGAAGATACCAGCTTTGGCGCTTTAATCCACGAAATTACGGGAGCAGCTATTCCACAGGAGATTTCAGGCCTTCATGCTGTTAATGCTGTGGATGCCGCTGGGGTACACCCCTTGCTTTTCGCCATAGGTTCTGAACGTTATACGCCTTACCAACGTGTGGATAGACCACAGGAAATTCTAACAATAGCGAATCAAATACTCGGGAAAAACCAGCTTAGTCTTGCTAAATATTTGTTTATTTCAGCGCATGAGGATAATCCGCAACTGGATATTTATGATATTCCAGCTTTTTTGGGGCATATTCTTGAGCGAATAGACCTGACCCGTGATGTTCACTTTCAAACCAATACGACAATTGATACTTTAGACTATTCTGGAGAAGGATTAAATGCGGGCTCAAAGGTCGTCTTTGCCGCTGCCGGATCGAAGAAAAGAACCCTCGGACGTGAATTGCCGTCTTACTTTGAACTGCCGCGGCCATTCAACCAGGCGAAATTTGTGATGCCCGGTGTTATAGCGATCGATGGTCAGGCATTCTCTAGTTATGAGAATGAATTGAAGATTATGGAAGAATGGTGCCATGCTGCAGCAGGCAGTTTCTGGGAGGGGTTTCCGTTGGTTGTTTTATGCGATGATGCGAACTTTACCGCCGCTTCGGTCAATAACTTTGTTTGGACAACGTTTACCAGAAGTAATCCTGCATTTGATATTTACGGGATACACAGCTTTACGGATTTTAAACATTGGGGCTGTGAAGGTCCCTTGATTATTGATGCGCGAACAAAACCCCACCATGCTCCGGCTTTGATCAAAGACGAAGCAGTGGAAAAACGTGTTGATCAGCTTGGAGCAAGAGGAAAATCACTGCATGGAATTATTTAAGAACGCCTAATGCCTATTCATTTACAATAAAATTTACAAGGAGCAACCTTAAGATGAAGACAGAAGAATTATTGAATAAAGTAAAAGAAAATGAATTACCCTTTCAGGAAGTGCTGACGCATATTGCTGATCAGTATAGCTACACGCCCAGTGCATTTCAAAATGGGACGTTGAAAAATTCAAAAGAAGAAAATCAAGGGAGTGCAAAAGTGTTCTATTTCGCCAAGCTGAATAATCTGTCTCCCGAAGATACATTGTGTCTTTTTGCCGAACATTATCAGCATGTACTCGATAATCCAGCGGGAGATAGCCATCAGAATATTCGTCAATTTAGGACAAATGGCTGGGATGGGATCTCGTTTGAGCAAGAGGTATTGGTAAAGAAATAATAGCAATCTCAAGGGGAGAAGCTCGAGATGAAATAGACGCTTCCTGTAGCGGCAGTTTCGATTGAGATCGCTTAAAATAGGCAAAGTCATAGAAAAAAGAAAGGGCGGTAAACTGTTTTTATCGCCCTTTTTTAGATATATTGCTAACTGTTTGGCTTGCTTAAGGCTTACTTTCGCAATCTTCTTCTTTATTTCCACCAAAGTAAACCATCCAGCAAATGCCGAACTGGTCTTGAAATGCGCTGTACAGTTCAGCGAAAAATGTTTCTCCGAGGGGCATTTCGACCAACTTTGCATCGGTAGTTAACGCATCATATAATGTTCTTGCCTCTGTCGTGCTTTCACACATGAGCATGACATAGCTGTTGTTTCCTTGAATATAGTGTTGTCCAAAAGCGGGGACAACATCAGCGCCCATCAGCATGCTATCTCCATTGATGGAAATTGCGGTATGACAGATTTTATTTTTTGCTTCGTCCGGAACTGGAGGCATTTGTGGATCAGCAGGAATATCTCCGTAGCGCATGTAACCTGGGTTCTTTGTGTTGAACACTTTTTCATAAAAATTGAAAGCTTCTTCGCAATTTCCGTTAAAATTTAAATAAGCGTGTAATTTTGCCATAATCTCTGATTTTGAATGTGCATTACTTTTTGGGCTTCCTATATTCATCTTGCTATCCTATTGAAGCGATTACATGTAGCCAAGAAAGCTTTAGTAAAAATAACCTGAAACCTGCTTAAAAAACTTGCCTTAAGACAAGTTTTAAAAAAATAGCACGCTAATCAGGAAAAGGGCCAATTCGCTTGAGCAATTTCTTTGCGGATACGACTCAAAGAAGTATCAGTAATGCCCAGATAAGAGGCAATATGCTTGAGTGGTGCTTGCTGTATCAATAGGGGTTTTTCTTTCATGAGGTGGAGATAACGTGCCGTTGCCGGTTCGGTAATCATAGCGATAGCTCTATTTTTACTGTGAACAAGCTCTTTTGCCATCCAGGATCGGCCCCATTCCCTAAATCCAGGAATCTGATGAAAGAGCTCCTGAAAATCTTCGAATTTTATTTTCCAAAGACGGGTTTCCACGAGTGCCTGAATATTTTCAACTGTTGGACTGCGTTGAAAAAAGGAGGCCACTTCAATGACTATCTCCTTTTCAATGCAGAATCCGGTCGTTACTTCATTACCGTTGAAATCATGTAAAAAAGAACGTGTGAGCCCGTGCTCAATCAGGTAGTAGGCATTTGAAACCTGCCCTTTGGTCAATATAAAGTCGCCCTTCTTGACGGTAATGGGCGCATGTTTTTCAATGATAGCAGTTAATTCCTCAGGTGTGAGCGCTAGCTCGCTGTAAAAGGTTCTGATTGGATCCATGTCCTGGTTATTTGATTATAAGTTCAATTTAATCATTAATGTCCATACCAAGTGCAGATCTGTTGTGTGATTATTTTAAACAAACAAGTGTTTCATTGATAATTTTGTTTGTTTTGAAAAATATTTTTAATAAAAATATAATAAAAATTAAAAATTATTATGAATTTAGTTTTTAATTGTTTTACTTTGTGTCAATAACATAATGTAAAAACGAAATCTTTAAAAAGTTCATAATATGTGTGGAATTATTGGCGCTTTTGAATTAAAGCAACCTGCAAGCTCATTGAGATCTCAAGTATTGGAAATGTCAAAACGTATTCGTCACCGTGGTCCTGACTGGTCGGGTATCTTCACTGGCGAAAAAGCTTTGTTGGCACACGAGCGATTAGCTATCGTTGATCCTAAATCGGGAAGTCAACCTTTGTACAGTCCAGATGGTCAAGTTGTACTGGCAGTTAATGGCGAGATCTATAACCACCATGAATTAAGAAATAGTCTTCCCGATTATGAATTTTCGACACAAAGTGATTCTGAGGTTGTGTTGGCTTTATACTTAGCCAAAGGGCCTTCATTTGTTGACGAATTGAATGGTATTTTTAGTTTTGCACTTTATGATTCGCGTGACGATTCCTTTTTTGTTGCTCGTGACCATATGGGGATTATTCCCTTATATTATGGTAAAGATAAAGAGGGGCAGTTGTTTGTCGCATCGGAATTAAAATCACTGGAAGGTTTCTGTGAGACGATCGAACAGTTTCCTCCGGGACATTACTTGTATAGTAAAACCGGAACAGTTCCGCAGCGCTGGTACCAACGCGATTGGGAAAGTTATGATACAGTAAAAGATAACGAAACTGATATCGCTGTTTTGCGCAAAGGATTGGAAGATGCGGTGCATCGTCAGTTAATGTCAGATGTGCCCTATGGTGTATTGCTTTCTGGAGGCTTGGATTCATCTGTTATTGCTGCTGTAACGAAGAAGTTTGCGTCTAAACGTATTGAGAGTGACGATCAGGAAGATGCTTGGTATCCTCAATTGCATTCATTTGCGGTAGGTTTGAAAGGTGCCCCAGATTTAATTGCAGCAAAAAAAGCTGCTGATCATATTGGCACGATACATCACGAAATTAATTTTACGATCCAGGAGGGGTTGGATGCTATCCGTGATGTAATCTATCACTTGGAAACGTATGACGTTACAACAGTCCGTGCTTCGACACCAATGTATCTATTGGCGCGTGTAATCAAATCGATGGGAATTAAAATGGTATTGTCAGGCGAAGGTTCGGATGAACTTTTTGGTGGGTATCTCTATTTTCATAAAGCACCCAATGCACAGGAATTTCACGAGGAAACTGTACGCAAGCTAAAAAAACTTTATCTATATGATTGTCTTCGCGCAAATAAATCACTCGCGGCTTGGGGGGTTGAGGGACGTGTGCCTTTCTTGGACAAAGAATTCATGGATATTGCCATGCGCATCAACCCTTCCGATAAAATGATCCGTGATGGAAGAATGGAAAAATGGGTGGTACGTAAAGCTTTTGAAGACTATCTGCCCGAGAGCATCGCTTGGCGCCAGAAAGAGCAATTTTCTGATGGTGTAGGCTACAGCTGGATCGATACATTGAAAGAGCAGGCTGAAAGTAAAGTTTCTGATCAGGAATTTGCCGAGGCTTCGACGCGCTTCCCGATAAACACACCAAAAAATAAAGAAGAGTTTTTATATCGGACAATTTTCGAATCACATTTTCCGTCAACAGCAGCAGCACAAACTGTTCCTTCAGTAAAATCTGTTGCATGTAGTACGCCCGAAGCGTTGGCATGGGATGCTTCTTTCCAGAACCTGAACGACCCTTCGGGTAGAGCGGTGGCTTCTGTGCACCAAGAGAGCTACGAAAAATCCAAAGTGGAAGCCGTGTAACTAATCAACCTTCATATCTATATTTTTAGTAAAGCCTGGAAAGTTTTTTTTCAGGCTTTTTTTATTCTTTCTTTTGTGATTTCCGAGCCAAATAGAAAGATATCATTGAGCTGCTTGAAAATAATGTGTGTTTTTAAATATTCTTTAGTAATTTTCGGAAACACCAATCAGCGGAAGCTTTGGTTTTTCAAATTAATTACAGTTAACCAGAGTGCTGTCTTTTTTTGAAGATCCGATTGGAGCTAATGGAATGTACGCGAAGTGCATCACGCTTGCGGTGTCTGCTTGTCAACGGATAATTATAAAGTAACTAATAATAACATATGAAAATAGATGCAACGATACCACTCGGAATAAAATCTTTGGGATTAGCACTTCTTTTATGGAGTACTCCCCGGGTTTTTGCTCAGCAAAAGGAAGCGATGGTTTCGTCGATTGTTCAGGAAGCAAATGCAAATTCGCAATTGGAAAAGTATGCATTTGAGCTGATCGACATGATTGGTCCTCGCCTTGTTGGGAGTCCACAAATGCAACAGGCGCACGACTGGGTTGTTAGAAATTATAATTCGCTCGGAGCGCAGGCCCGTAATGAGCCTTATGGCGAATGGCGTTCTTGGGAGCGGGGTACTTCGCAAGTGACGATGACCTATCCGCGCGTGAAGTCTTTGGAAGGTACACAATTGGCTTTCAGTCCGATGACAAAGGGGAAAGGTGTCGAGGGGGAGGTGGTGACTATGCCTTTGTTTCAGTCCCAGTCCGACTTTCAGTCGTGGCTTAGAACAGTCAAAGGGAAAATTGTGCTTATTGGCATGAATCCACTGTCGGGACGTTCAGATGCCAACTGGAAGGAATCTGCTACTGCTCAAGGTTACGAAAAATACCAAACCTTAAAAAACGATCAGCTAAAAATGTGGGAGCGCAGTATGGTCTACACGGGAAGCACTCGTCGGACATTGCCTTTAGTATTGGAAGAAGCTGGTGCAGTTGGTGTCATAGATTCTTACTGGACAGAGTTGCCGGGTATCACGCGTATTTTTGACGCAAAGTCTAAACAGATTCCCGTATTTAATGTGGGATTGGAAGATTATGGTCTGTTACACCGCATGGCAGAACATGGCGTCAGACCCCGGGTGTTGCTTCAGGGAAATTCAAAAGAACTTGGAATATCAAAAACCTATAATAGTATCGCCGAGATCAAAGGTAAGGAAAAGCCCAATGAATATGTTGTACTGTCGGCACATTTAGATTCTTGGGACGGGGCCTCTGGCGCGACAGATAATGCTACAGGTGTGATTACCATGATGGAGGCCGTCCGTATTTTAAGGAAGGTTTATCCGGATAATAAAAGAACAATTTTGGTCGGGAACTGGGGGAGTGAAGAGCAGGGGCTGAACGGTTCTTCCGCATTTGTCGAGGACCATCCTGAGCTTGCAAAAAATATACAGGTGGTGTGGAACCAGGATAATGGAACCGGTCGAATCGTTCGTATCGGGGGCAGTGGTTTTGAAAAATCCTACGAATACATTAGTCGTTGGCTGCACTATCTACCTGAAGATTTTCGCAATGAAATTCAAACGAGTTTTCCCGGTATGCCAGGGACCGGCGGAAGTGATCACTCTTCTTTTGTTCAAAAAGGAATTCCGGCGTTTGGACTTTCCTCGACTTCTTGGGACTATGGTAAAGTGACCTGGCATACCAACCGTGATACTTACGATAAGATTGTATTTGATGAGGTGAAGCAAAATGCCATTATTGTTGCAATTTTGACTTACTTGGCCTGTGAAGAGCCGACATTGGTTTCACGCGACAAAATCACATTACCTATCGATAAAGATGGTAAGCCAGCAGCATGGCCAACGAATCTTCAGTCGAAAAGAACAAGCGGCAATTAGCTATGAAACAACTCATCTTAGTTTATCTATTTCTCGTATGCGGTCTTTTTTCTTTTGGACAGACTTCATTTGTCAATTTAGAAAACTACAGGACCGAGTGGCTGATCCTTCGCGAAAATGACCGATCTTTGGTGGGTATTCGAAGTTTCACATCGAATGCTGTAAAATATTACCTCACGGTAGATCCTACTACACTGCAGACGCGTGTAGTAGGTGGTCGATCGGTAAGCGTGCGCTATAATGATGCGAATCAGGTTAATAAAAGTTTAAAGGGTTCTGTATATGAAAGCTGTTTTTCCTTCGTTAGGAAAACGGAGAATAACTTACAGGATGCTGGTCTGAATTTTAGCCTTCCTAAAGAAGCGGGTATTAATTTGACAATCGATTTATGCCCTTCACATAAGCCCTTGGATAAAACTATTTTTGAAGATCTTCTATTGGCGTTTAAGGGTGTCGATGGTACTTTGCCATTGGCAGTTTCTGTTTCGGGTAAATGGATGCTGAATCATGGGGCTGATCTGGAATGGCTGAAGTCGCTGGCAGGAAAAGGTATCAAGATTACCTGGATCAATCATACGTATGACCATGTCTTTAACAATCATCCACTGTCGTCCAATTTTCTGCTTTCTAAAAATACGGATCTAAGATTTGAAGTGTTGGAAAATGAAAAATTGATGCTGAAGAATGGCCTTATGCCTTCGGTGTTTTTCCGTTGTCCGGGCTTGGTTTCAGATCGCCGAATTATTGAACACTTGATATCTTATGGTCTCCTTGCCGTTGGCTCGGATGCCTGGCTGGCTAAGGGGCAACAGGCGAAGAATGGAAGTATTGTCCTGATTCACGGTAACGGAAACGAGGAGCTTGGGGTACATGACTTTATCAAATTACTCCAGACAGAATCGCAGGCAATAAAAACGAAGCATTGGACATTGTATAGTTTGTCTGAAGGCTTAGATCAAAATGAGCACTAGCCATTAAATAGCTTATTTCTTACGATCGTTTTACCTTGACGGAGTAAAATAGCATGATAAAAGCTGGGTATATCATTTGACCAGTTTTTAAGTATTAGGATGATTGCAACAATCTCCAGGCGGGTTATTAATCCTATCCAGACTGTTAATTGGAATAGGATGGTGGATTGGCCGTGGAGTAGTAATTCGATTAAAAATGCGAATAAAAAAAGTGTCCAGACCTTGGCTCCGATAGAGTGTGTTGCGATTTCTTTTTTGAACTTGATGAAGCTAATGATGTAGGTTAATGCTTCTGATCCGATCAGGGTCAAGATCAATGCGGCATTATCTTTAAAAAAATCGGGATTGCTCAGGTAGGCTGCCAGGCAGATACAGCAGAAAAATAACAGGTCCACACTTGAATCCCAGCGTCTTAACAAGGCGGTAGCGACGCCCAATCTTCGGGCAATGATACCGTCAAAAATATCACTCAATAATCCGATGATTAGGAAAGAAATAGCATACCAGTTGAAATGATCAATCTGGAGCCAGTACAAGAGGATAAGCAACGGTCCTAGAATAAGGCGAAGTAATATCAGGATAAATGGAATGTGTCTTTTCGATAGCAATGTTTACTTGGTTAAAACAGTCTGTCTAAAGATAGTTATTGTTCGTTAAAATACAAAAAGGCCAATCAGTTGATTAGCCTTTTTGTTGTATTAAAAATCGTGACTCTTCTTGGCTTTTTTTAACTAAGAAGGGTTTTTAAGATGTTGATTAAAATAGTCAGCAATTTTTTCGTACATATGGATACGGTCTTTCCCCATCACATTGTGTTCGTGCGTAGGGTATAGAAAATAATCTACTTGCTTACCGGCTTTAATGCAGGCTTCTAAAAACTCCATGCTATTTTGCTGTACAACAACAGGGTCTTGTGCACCGTGAATAATCAATAGTCTTCCTTTCAGCTGATCGGCTTTATTGAGCAGTGATGTTAATTTATAGCCTTCTGGATTTTCCTGTGGAGTGTCCATGTAACGCTCTCCATACATCACTTCATAAAATTTCCAGTCGATGACTGGACCTCCTGCTACTGCAGCCTTGAAGATCTCGTTGTGGTGCAGCATGAAGGAAGTGGTCATGAATCCACCGAAGCTCCAGCCAAAAATACCCATCCGTTGTTGGTCAACAAAAGATTTTGATTTAAGGAATTCTATTCCTTTCATTTGATCGGCCATTTCATTTTGGCCGAGGTTGCGATGGGTAGCGGTGTAAAAATCCCGACCTCTGTAATTGGTGCCGCGATTGTCCATCGTGAAGACGATATAACCTTGCTGGGCCATATAGATGTCGAAGTAACCTGCTCCGCCTAACCATTTGTTAGACACCAACTGTGAGTGTGATCCGCCATATAAATAGTACATGACCGGGTATTTCTTGGCAGGATCGAAATCGTTGGGGTAAATGATACGTCCTGTCAAAGGGTATTTTCCATCTGCAGAAGTTAATTGTACAAATTCGATTTTAGGATCATTTATTTTCCCCGTAAAAGGGTTTTCGGCATTGACTAAGGTTGTTTCTTTAGCAGATTTGATGTTCTTGATCTGAACTTTATTAGGTGTTTTTAAATTGCTGTATTGATCGTAGATATACTTGCCGTCGTCACTTAAGGCAGCATGGTGCATACCAGATTCATGTGTTAACTGAATCGTCTTACCCGATTTTAGATCAACTTCGAATAATTGGCGATCCAAACCATTATTGGTTACGCCGGTATAACTTACTTTGTTGCCATCGGCCGAGAAGTCGAGCAATGTTTCCATGACGATGTCTTTATAGCCTAACTTTTTAATCAAATTACCGTTAGTATTGTATAGGTAAAGCTGATTGTAACCATCCTTGTCAGATTGATAAAGGAATTGATCTGGTTTGTTTGGTAAAAATGTTAACGGGTTTTCAGGTTCAACCCAGGTTGTTGCAGTTTCTTCAAATAATGTTTTGACGAAGGAACCATTTTCAGCATTGTATTTGTTGACTTTAAGGTCATTTTGTCCGCGGTTAAGGAGTCCGACATAGATGTATTTTCCAGAAGGATCCCAGGTAACCATGGTGAGATACTGCTCTGAATGCTCACCGGTTTGAAGTGTCACTTTTTGTCCAGTGGTGGTATTGTAAACTACCAAAGAAACTTCTTCTGATTTTTGCCCTGCCATTGGGTATTTTATCCATTTGATGTCCGCAATTCTGGAGCTCCATTGTGGTAAAGGATAATTGGCTACCATAGTTTCATCTTTACGGTAGTAAAGTAGTTTGTCATTCTGATTGTTCCACCACATTCCTTTCTTGATACCAAATTCCTGACGGTGTGTGTAATCGCTTCCATTGACAATCCCTTTATTGCTGTCATCTGTTACAGCAGTAATTTTGCCATTCTTGTCAATAACTTCAATGTTGTTTTCGACTAAGTAAGCGATTTTAGAAAAGTCCGAACTTACTTCACGATTCGCACCTTTGTTGTCATTGCCGATAAAGCTTTCAATAGTTTTTGATTGAATGTTGTAAGTTACGGAGTACGTTTTATCTTGTCCTTCAACCTGAAGTAAGAGCGAATTTCCGTCATGCCATTTATATTCAAAAGGAAACATCCGAAGACTGAATGAGTCATTTGGAATAGCCGCCTTTAAAGCGGTTTCAAGGTCCGTTTTAGATGCCAGAGTTGTCTCGCTCCAATTGTTTGTCGAGCTTTTCGATAATAGATTCTGGTATGATTTATCGAGATAGGAGATGGTGCTGGATTTTGGGATCCACGACACACCAACGATCGATGTCGGCGCATAGGTGCGGGGGCCAAAGACTGTTTCTTCTAAATTGAGGTTGCGTTGTGCATAGCTGCCTAAGGAGCTTGCCAACAAGAAGAATAGCGCAATTCTTTTCATTAAGCTGTAATATTTTGTGAAAGTTTATTCTCAACGGCATATGTGAACCCGTTCTAACGGTTGTTTTGCGCTTTGCTCTACACACTTCGAACTAAGAGGTCTGCTGCGGGCAAAAAATTAATGCACAAAGAACGTAGTATATTCCGTTTTATTTTAACATTTATAGGGCTAAAATTAGGGAAATAGCCCTATAAAACCTAATACAGAATTGTTGCTTTTGTAACTAAAATTGCTTGCTGCAAACCTTTACTTCTTGCTGGTTTGCTACAATTTACGTAACCATATGTTTCGGAATTGAACCAGATCACCATGATCCTGTAGCATGATCGGGCCTGGACCGTGGCTTACTTGCTTGGGCAGTCCTATATACTCTGTAGTACCCTCGATTTGGGTGTTGTTTTGCACTAATACGCCATTATGTAGCACGGTTACAGTTCCTTTACAGATTAATATTCCGTCTTTACTGAATTGGGGGGCTTTGTAAATAATATCATACACATGCCATTTGTCTGGCGCAATTACCTGTGCCAGTGGTGGACGCTGCTTGTAAAGACTTCCTGCTCCACCGTTGACATAAGTCGGATTGTTGTTGTTGTCCAGTACCTGAATCTCATATAGCCCTTGTAAAAAAATTCCACTATTGCCTCTTCCTTGCCCCTCACCTTTGATTACTTCGGGGCTTTTCCATTCCACATGCAGTTGGAAATCGGTGAAATGTTCGTTGGTTTCTATGGCTCCAGCTCCGGGTTTTACTTCGAGTACATTATTGTTCACCGTCCAGTTGGCTTGCCCTTTTTCACCTTTCCATTTACTGAGATCCTTGCCGTTAAAAAGGACAATGGCATCGCTCGGTATGCCATGATCGATTGTTATGGTTGGAGGGACAGGGCTGTAATATTCCGTGTCAGTGGGTTTCATATTGGTCTGGGCATGTAGCCCTGTCGCGCCAAATAAGAGTGTTAATGCTATCGCTGAGGATAAAAAAGAGTTCATCTGTTGGGGTTTTGGTAATGGTTAAATATACAAATAATCCCTTTTGTATGGAACAATTTCCTTAGGTTTGTACATGGCAACCATTTTACAGACAGTATCACTAAAAGAAGCGCGATTCTATGCACCGATAGGTTATTATGAAGAAGAACAGGTGTTAGGTAACGAATTTTTTGTCTCTATTGACGTATGTTTTCCATTTCTGAATTTGGAGACGGAGAATTTGAAAAATACGCTCAATTACGAGGAACTTTACCAGATTACCGCCAGCGTAATGCGACCTAAACGAAAATTGCTTGAATCTGCTGCGTCAGAAATATTGGATCAGATTCGAAATAGGGTATCCCATGCTGTAACGATCGAAGTCGTAATACGAAAATCAAATCCTCCTTTCGGCGGCGATCTTGCCTGCTCACAAGTCAGTCTTAACTATTTCAAGGATTAAAACCAAACTGGATCAGCCGTATGTCGCCTGAAAGATTTAGTTTTAGCAACCGTTATTTGAATGTCTTAAAAGTATACTATGAATATTTTTGATCTGGTCATTGCTGAAAAAGAAAAGATCGCTTTGGAAGCGGTTTTCTTACAGGAAGAAAGTCGTCAGAAGCTTTTGCAGCTCATTAAAGAGCATCGTTATATCAAAGAGCTTGCACAATATGGTCTGCCGGTCAGCAATAAGATTTTACTGTATGGTTATTCTGGCTGTGGAAAAACCACAACGGCCAAAGCCCTGGCAACGGCGCTCGACAAACCCATTTATGTGTTGAATTTGAGCAATCTTATTTCGTCTCGTATTGGGGAGACTTCGCAACACTTGAAACAGGTCTTCGACAAAGCGGGGCGCGAAAAGGCCGTTTTGTTTTTAGACGAATTCGACCAGATTGGCAAGGCACGGATTAGTGAAGAGAAGGATGTGGGTGAAATGCGCCGCCTTGTAAATTCCATTATCCAGCTGATCGATTATTTTCCTGCTGAAGCGGTATTGGTTGCTGCTACGAATCATCCCGAGATATTGGACACCGCCATCATTCGACGTTTTCAGCTTCGTCTGGCGTTTGAGTTACCGACCAACGGGCAGTTAGATGCCTATTATGAAAACCTGTTTATGCCTTTTCCACAGTATGCTGAAGTCGTTCCTCGGCGCTATGGGATTTCTTATGCAGAGGCCAAAGATTATATTTACGATGCCGTCAAATCCTTGGTGATTGCTGCGCTAGAAAACCATGAAATTTAACGTTTTTTTGAATACGTGTGTCGCTGTGCTTTTCTGTGCATAGCAAGGTGAAGGGGGAGCCTAAACCGTCATATTGCGTCCTGATGTAGACAAAATGACATTTATTTTTATTGATGAGTGTCATTTTGTCTCTAAAATAGCTATGGTACGCAAATTGAATAATTCCTCTCAAATAGTTAGAACAAAAAAGCTTAACAATAAAACAAAAAATTAGGAGGACAAAAAAATGGCATTAATTAAATTCCCATCAAAAAGTTTAAATACTGATGCAGTAAATCCATTTGTAAACACTGTATTTGATAATTTATTCAATGATAATTTTATTTCAGATCGTTTGGTATCTCGTGTTCCGGCGGTAAATATATCAGAAACCGAGAAATCCTTCAAAGTTGAAATGGCTGCGCCCGGATTGGATAAGTCTGATTTTAAGATCAATGTAGACAAAAATCTGATTACGATTTCGGCAGAGAAAAAGGAAGAAACTGTCAGTGAAGAAAAATTATACAGTAAAAAAGAATTCAATTATTCATCGTTCTCGCGCTCGTTTACTTTGCCGGATACGGTAGACTACAGCAGTATTGAGGCTGCGTATGAAGGAGGGATATTGATTTTGACTGTGGGCAAGAAAGAGGATGCAATTATCGCTAAGCGTTTAATTGAAGTGAAGTAATTGAGAAGAGTCGTACAGCATATCCGCTTTTGAGATGACCGAAAGAACGAGAGAAGAAGAATAAAGGAAAATAGTTTTTAGGTTTAGTTTATGTTTTAATCCCTTGGAACCTGATTTGTGTTCCAAGGGATTTTTTCTTTTGTATCAGTTTGCTGGTATTTTAAATAAATTATTCTGTCTCCTCATATTTTTCAGCTCGAGGAATTTTGGCGAGAAAGGGCTCTAGTTCTGCTGGTAATTTTGTTAATTTTCGTTTTTGAAGGTCTAACCATGCTCCATCGACATGAACTGTGCAGCAGCGGGTTCCGTCAGAACGAAATACCTGATGCATAAATGAAAACCGGCTATTGTTTTTGTTGTATTTCGTCAATTCCACTCTGACTTGTACATATTCGTCCAGATGGATTTCTTTAAAATATAGGAGTTCTTCTCTGAATAGTATAGGGCCGATATGATATTCGGCAAATTTATCGAGAGAAAATCCCATCTTGTGCAGCATATTACTGCGGGCCTGTGCACAAATATCAGCGTAAGCAGAATGGCGCATATGTCTATTTGCATCGATCTGCGCCCAAATGATCTGACCTTCATAAAATATATTTTCCATAATCTCTAGCGATAAGTCTCTTTTTTAATAACAATTTACATATTTTTAAATAAAGCTGTAACATTTTGCATGTTTACTATACTTATTACCTAAACTAAATTTAATAAAAAGTCGCTAGGTGAACCCATCGGAAATAGAATTTCTTAGATTGATTGATGAGAATAAAGGTATTCTCGTTAAGGTGAGCCGTATGTATATGGATGATCACGATGGGCGGCAGGACCTGTATCAGGAAATCGTATATCAATTGTGGAAATCCTACGGAACATTTAAGCGGGAGAGTAAATTTTCGACATGGATGTATCGTGTTGCTCTTAATACGGCCATGGTATTCTTAAAAAAGGAAAAGAAGCATCAGATTTACGATGCGTTGGACGAACGGCATGACGCTGCGGATGAAGGTTATGACGCTGATAAAGACGAGCAATTAAAAGTTTTCTATCAGGCAGTACAGGAACTCAATGCAATTGAAAAAGCGCTGATCTTTTTGTTTTTAGAGGGCCAAAGTCATCGGGAAATTGCAGAGAATTTGGGTATATCGGAGGTGAATGCCCGGGTGAAATTGAACCGCACAAAAGAGCGAATTCAACAGATCATTAAAAAATATAACTATGAATTTTGATGAGTTAAAGAAATCTTGGCAGGAACAGCCGACAGATGAAGATTTGCAGAATCCAAATCTCAAGTACTACAAGGAGGTGGGCAATATTATGGGCAAGCTGCGCAAGAACATCAAGCGCGAGTTTATTTCATGGTTGTGTTGTATGTGTTTTCTATTTTTGGTGCCTATATTGCCCATTTATAAGATCGAAGGTTATGCAGCATTTGCCTATTATTTTTTTATCGTACAGATATCGTTATCGAGTCTTCTATATTACCGGAGATTTTTTTACTTGGTAAAAAGTACAAAGCAGATCGAACTGTTAGCCTCTAAAGAACATTTGCTCAAAACGTATTACGATTTAAAGTATGCCGTTGAGACGTATCGTATTGCAGCTTATGTGATGATTCCACAAGCATTGTTTCTTTATCTGATCATGATCGCCCAGAACCGAACGAGTGTATGGTTTGATCGATTATATCACTTCAAGGAGACTTTTGCAGCGGATCCTAATTTTATTGTTTGGATGATCCTCTCGGCAATTGTGTCTATTGTTTTGGTTGTTGGTGTGACGGAAATTATGATTCGTTGCTATTATAGTCGTTACCTCATTCAGATCAAAGAGAAGCTGGATCAATTGGAGACGGAATAAAGACTGTCGGAGCTAAAACAGGTAAGGTTTTTGTTTGGTGTATTGGTAATAGTATTTTAAATCTATATGAAATATCAACGTCGTTTCACAGCTGGCTGTGTTTTTTGGGCATGGATATTTCGTATATTGTTATCGAAATCCAAGGTCCGTTATGTTTAATCCGACAAAGAAGTTACAGCGTAGTTCCCAGATCTTAAGTATATTGGCCAAATATGGTTTTAAAGACGCAATCGCTCGGTTGCCATGGAAAGGGTCTAGAGCGTCGGTAGATCATTCCATTGACGTTGATACAGTCAGTGTATATGCCCGTATACGTATGGCGCTTGAGGAGTTAGGTCCGGCTTTTATCAAGCTTGGACAATCTGCTTCGACTCGGGAGGGGCTGCTGCCGAAAGATTTGGTAGATGAACTTAAACGCCTGGAGGATAATGTTCCGCCTTTTGAAGTGGACATTAAATCTTATCTCGCAGAAGAACTGGCGTTGGATATTGACGCGTATTTTCAGGAGATTGTGGCCGAGCCGTTTGCTGCAGCTTCTATCGCTCAGGTGTACAGAGCAACCTTAATAGATGGTACCCAAACGGTGTTAAAGGTGCGACGCCCGGGTATCGATGAGATGATGCGCAGTGATCTGGCACTCATGCGTGATATTGCCAAAATCCTGACCATGTACAATGATGTACTGGAAAACCTTAATCTATCTTTGATTGTCGAATCTTTCTCCATGACTTTGCAGGAGGAGATGTCTTTGGCGATTGAACGACACAATATTGAGCGGTTCGCTAAAAATTTTAAGGGAAATAAAGATATAAAGGTGCCCAGGGTTTACCCCGAACTATCGTCTGATCGCGTGCTTTGCATGGAGTATCTGGATGGTTTTA
This sequence comes from Sphingobacterium sp. 2149, assembly GCF_031455655.1. Taxonomy (NCBI): domain Bacteria; kingdom Pseudomonadati; phylum Bacteroidota; class Sphingobacteriia; order Sphingobacteriales; family Sphingobacteriaceae; genus Sphingobacterium; species Sphingobacterium sp. 2149. The sequence continues at coordinate 32,201 of NZ_JAVDTD010000019.1, forward strand.
AAGTTACGGATGTGGCAGAAATCAAGCGGCGGGGAATGGACGTTCAATCGCTTGTTAAGAATGGGATCAATTTGTATCTCGAACAGGTAATTATCCATGGATTCTTCCATGGCGATCCGCATCCAGGGAATATGATGGTGATGCCAGATGGTCGGATTGCCTTTTTGGATTTTGGAAATATGGGTAAATTATTGGGTATAGACCGTAGGCTGCTGGAAGAGTTTATTCAATCGGCAATATCGGAGGATGCTGTCCGGCTTGCTGACGTGATTGAAGATGTGGCTGTAGTTAGTCATATACCAGACCGCAATCAGTTTGAGCGCTCGCTTTATGAGATTTTCGATATGATCGATAATGTATCACTTGGTGATCTTAGCTTAGATTTATTGTTCAATAAATTATGGAAAATTATTGGCGACAATCGCCTGTATTTTCCGGAGTATATTTATCAGTTGATGCGGGGCATCTCCTTGATGGAGGGGATAGGCCGTCAATTATATCCTGATCTCAACATTATGGAAAGTATTAAGCCTTTTGCGCGACGGATTATGATGGAAAGGCTCTCTCCGCAGGCAATGTTCAAAAAAGGAAAATATAAAGTGGAGTCGTTTGTTCGTGATGTGGAGAAACTACCAGAAGATATGCGTGCGCTAGTACGCTTATTCCGGACAGGAAATTTTACCCTCAACCATCGTTTGATCAGCGCCCGATCTTTCAATACGATCCTAAGAAAAGGGGTCAATCGTATCGTCATTGGCATTATGTTTATGTCGCTCAATTTGCTGGGCGGAATGATCATCGTGGCTCGAGTTGAACCGAAATGGTGGGGAATCCCCGTTTTTGCCTGGATATGCTTAGGTTCGGCTTGGGTTTTTGCAGTCTATTTATTTATTGCCATGATTCGGGCAAAGGACAATGATTAATCGTATCGAATATAGCGTTTTAGTGAAGAGGACTAGTTAGGCATGTTTCTACAGAATAAGATAGGAAATAACAATATGGAAATTAATCTAAATGGGAAAAAGGCTTTGATTGGAGCGAGTTCAACGGGTATAGGTGCTGGGATTGCCCGAGTGCTTGCCTCTTGTGGCGTATCGGTAACTTTAGCCTCCCGAAATGAGCAAAAGCTACAGCATGCCTGTGAAAGTCTAGACAGGTCTAAAGGGCAGGTACATCAATATTTACTGGTGAATTACAACGATCACGAAGCCTATAAAAAACAGATAGCACATTATTTTGAGTCGAATAACGTCGATATTTTAATCAACAATTCGAATGGGCCCCAAGCAGGAACCATAGCACAAAAGCATCTTGCAGATTATCAGGATGCTTTTGAACTCTTGTTTCAAAATCACTGCTACACGACCGGATGTGCGTTGCCCTATATGCAAGCTAACGGATATGGTCGTATTATTAATGTTTCTTCTTCTACGGTGAAGGAGCCGGTTTCTAACTTGGTATTATCCAATACCATCCGTACGGCATTGGTTAGTTGGAGTAAATCGTTGGCGGAGGATGTTGCCAAAGATGGTGTGACAGTAAACAGCATCTTGACAGGACTATTTGATACCGACCGCATACAGTCGCTAACCAATCTGGATGCACAGCGTTTGGGCATATCCTATGATGACGCGCTGCAAATACGCTTAAAACAGGTTCCGGCACAACGTTTGGGTAAACCGGAGGAATATGGCTATCTTGTCGCTTTCCTTTGCTCAACTTACGCAAGCTATCTTACCGGTGCCAATATTCCGCTGGATGGCGGTCTGCTAAAAGGTCTGTAAAAAATGATGGCTATCCGATATCAAATCGGATAGCCACCAAGTTTGTGTGATTTATTATTTTCCAATTAATTTAACACCAATTCGGTGTTTACAATGATGTCAACATCCGAAGCAACAGCTTCTACACCCGAAGGTAGTTTATCGTTGTATTTTAATCCAAAATCGTGGCGGTTAATTGTTGTTTTGGCAGTGAAGCCTGCACGTGTTTTGCCCCAAGGATCAGTAATGATTCCTCCATTTTGCGTGACCTCGAAAGTTACCTTTTTCGTTACATCACGGATTGTTAGATCCGCTACCATCACATATTTTCCTTTTACTTTTGCATTTTTAAAACTAACAGACTTCAAGGTCATTTTAGGGAATTTTTCTGCAGCAAAGAAATCGTCAGTTTTCAAGTGGTTGTCTCGGGCAGCGACACGTGTATCGATACTGTTGACATCAATAGAAAAATTGATTTTGGCATTGTTAAAACTTGTACCTGTTGCAGTTTCAACTGTACCTTCTACTTTTGTAAATTCACCATCAACAAAGCTGATACCTAAGTGTTTTACATCAAATCTTGCATTTGTATGCGCTGGGTCTGCAGACCATTTTACTTGTGCTACAGCAACATTAATCATTAATACTGCTACTGCCAAAACTTGGAAAAATCTATTCATCTTGTTTTCTTTTTATTTAGATAACTGAAATATGTTCAAATTGTTTGTTTGAACAAACTTCTGCAAAGTTGGTATAAACTTGTAAAGAAAAAATTGATGTAGGTCAAGAATTTCGATTCGGCTTTAATAGCTGTCTTTTTAGGCGACTAAGAAACTCTTGTGTGACGCCGAGATAGGAAGCTAATTGCATATTTGAAATCCTAGGGTAGATTTTGGGATACCTCTTGATAAAATCAAGATATCTCTCCTGAGCAGTAAATCCGATACTCGAAATGATACGATGTTGGGATGCGATCTGTGCACGCTGTGCCATTATCCTCGAAAGTTTTTCAAAGATTGGATGATCTTTGTAGAGTTTGTCTTTATCTTTTTTTGACAGGGTAAGCACGACAGCGTTTTCTAGCGCCTGGATGTTTTGTAGTGCCGGCTCCTGATAGTTGAAGCTCGCAATATCACCAATCCACCAATCTTCAATCGCAAATTGTAGGATATGTTCTATCCCGTCGGCAGTGATATAGAATGATTTAAATAGACCGCTCACCACATATGCTTCATGATGGCAAACTTCACCGGCGCGTAGAAAATAGTCTTTTTTCTTTATTTTTTTGACTTGATAACGTGAAACGATGTCATTCAGCTCGTCCTCTGTGACATCAATACGTTGTTTTACAAATTCCCTAAATTGTTCCATTTGGCTGTAAAATACAAAATTTTGTAAAGCTAATTTAACATGCGCTAAGATTCCTGTCAATAGCTAATTCAGATTAGGCTTACGATTACACTGAGATTAGCTTCATCCTCGAATAAAATTTTTGTTAAGATCTACATTTCTGTGTAATATTTATCTTGTTAGCCCCTTAATTTAGCTAGTTTCATCATTAATTGGTATATTCTATAGAAATTGAAATATTTTGATTACTAAACTAGCACTGTGTCGCATGAAGTTTGTCGCTCCCAACACGCTCGAAAATGATAATGTCTTATTAAGGATCATGGAACCATCGGATTTCGATGCACTATACCAAGTTGCCAAGGATCCACTGATCTGGGAACAGCATCCCAATAAAGACCGTTGGAAAGAAGATGTTTTCCGCCAATTTTTTGAGTCTGCTTTAGCAAGCAAATCGGCTTATTTAATCTATGACAAGAAGAATGCTGCATGTATTGGCAGTACACGGTACTATGGGCTTGACGAGGTTGGAAGATCAATTTTTGTTGGATTTACGTTTTATGCGCGCGCTTATTGGGGGGTGGGCATTAATCCTTTGGTCAAAGAGATGATGTTTGACTTTGCATTCAATTTTGTAGACAGCATTTTTATGCATGTTGGTGCGGAGAATTATCGCTCACAGAAGGCCGTGGAACGCTTGGGGGCACTTAAAGTCGCCGAGCGGATGGTGAGTTTTGTAAATGAACCTGAGAGGAAGAATTTTGAATATGTGCTGGAGAAATCTTCTTGGCTGCGCGCCAAGAGATAAGGTGATTATTATCCCTTGACGCCGCTAAGTATGCTCCCTATAATGACTGCTAATACGATCAATGTAATGATGATATAAAGCTTGTCCTTTTCGATTACAAATCCAAATAGTGAACCAATTACCCGTACAATAGGGGTGCAAATCAGTAAAAGGACTCCAAGCTGTATGACTTGGGGGACATTTCGGCTGAATGCGCCAGTAATGATCCCAGTAATTGTAGTGTTGGCGTTTTCCTCACCGACAAAATCGCTGTAATTTGGTACAGTTTCCTGTCCATGAACAATCAGGTAGAGGATGCCGCCGAGGACGAGAATGGAAGAAGCGATGACAACTCCTGTTCGTAAAATTTGTCCGACGAGTAGCGAGATATCTTTGTCTCCCCAATAATGTTTGGAAAATACGTGTTTCATTTTGATTATTTATTTTCCTTCTTCGTATAGATGAAGGTTCTTACACAATTAATTATGCCATTGTGTAACGTATGTTTTTTAAAATTTATGTTGGAATCCATTGAAAATCATCTCTAAGGCCACGAATGTTATGGCGACAGCGAAAATGATCCGTAAAGTCTTTGGATTCATACGTTTTAGGAGCTTAGATCCTGTAATGGCACCACCTAATACCCCTAAAATTACCGGAAATGCAATACCTGGATCCATATAACCTCTTTGCAGATACACGACAGCAGAAGCTGCTGCGGTAACACCGATCATAAAGTTACTCGTTGTTGTACTGACTTTAAATGGAATTTTCATCATGCTATCCATTGCAAGTACTTTAAGGGATCCGGAACCAATCCCCAATAAACCGGAGATAACACCCGCCACACCCATCAATGAAAAGCCTCCCACAATATTGGTTAGCTTGTAGGGAATTAATTTTCCCTCCACTGGATACGTACTGTTTAGCTTTAGTTTTTCAGCTAAAGGGGAACCTCCAGCGTGTGCGTGCTCATTTTTTTTACGCACAGTCATGGCTGCCGAGAAGATTAGTACAAAACCAAAGATTATGGCGATGGTATTCGTGGGCATATAAATGGCGATAACAGCTCCAATGACCGCCCCAATAGTGGTAGCGATTTCTAAAAACATACCTAGCCGGATATTGGTAATGCCTTCCTTGACATAAGCTGTTGCGGCACCGGAAGAAGTGGCTATGGAAGCAAGCAATGCTGCTCCAATGGCATAACGAATATCAACATGAAAAAAGAGTGTCAATAAAGGTATCACAACGACCCCTCCGCCTAAGCCTGTCAGCGATCCTAATAGCCCTGCTACAAACGCACCTAGGAGAAGGATGATTGTAAACGTGAGAATAGTCATAAATATATTATTTGTTTTGATCCTTACAACACAAATTGTTTTAAGGAAGGTAATTTGTTTCAAAATTAAGGGCTTTTTATCGCTTTTTAAACATAAAAGCCGCAAGAGATACAATTGTTACATCGATACTGCCTCAGCAATTGGCATGTGTTGTGGCCTTGTCGCTTAGTGTAGTATCGATGGCGCTCATTGATCGAAGTAAATTGTATACAAGCTATAGACAACACTATTCGGCTATTGTTTGCTGTATCTTTTCTTTTCTATTGAAGATATCATAGATGATCGGAAAAACCAGCAAGGTCAATATAGTTGCTGAGATTAATCCGCCGATGATCACGATTGCCAGCGGTTTTTGTGATTCCGAACCGATACCGGTAGATAGTGCAGCTGGTAAGAGTCCTATAGAAGCCATCAATGCTGTCATAACCACAGGTCTTGTTCGCGATTTTACACCTTTATAGATCGATTGGTCATTCGGTAGTCCATCTTTCTTATTCTGATGGAATTCTGAAATCAGGATTACTCCATTCTGGATACAAATACCAAATAATGCAATCATGCCTACGCCTGCCGATATCCCAAAATTCATACCTGTAACGTGCAAAGCTATAATTCCACCAATCAGAGCAAAGGGAACGTTGGCTAATACGAGCAAAGAGTCTTTGATATTACCAAACAGAATGAACAGTAAGAAGAAGATAACGACCAGACTGATCGGAACCACCTGAGCTAAACGGTGTGTAGCACGTTGCTGATTTTCAAATTGCCCAGTCCAGCCAATGGAATACCCTTCAGGTAGCTTTATTTTACTGACTTTTTGCTGTGCTTCGGCAATGGTGCTTCCTAAGTCACGGTCACGGATGGAAAATTTGATGCCGATATAGCGTTTGATGTTGTCGCGATAGATAAAAGCAGCACCATTATCTTTTTCAATGGTGGCAATACTTTTAAGTGGAATTAATGTGCCATCACCACAGGGAACCATCAGCTGCGCAATATCTTTTTCTGTTTTCCGGTATTCGGGAGCGTAGCGCAGACGAATATTGAACTTACGTTCGCCATCGTACAAGATGGAGGCTGTTTTTCCTCCGAAGGCCATTTCGAGTACCGCCTGTGCATCGGCGGGCAGAACGTTAAACGCTGCCATACGTGTTCGATCCAATACCACGCTCACTTCGGGCTGGCCAATATTGAGAATAATACCTGGCTCTTTAATTCCTTGTATACCTTTTACTTGTGCATAAACTTCTTTTGCAAGACGGTCTAGAGTCGTTAAGTCGTCGCCAAAAATCTTAATTCCGTTTTCAGCTTTGAAACCAGCAACTGCCTCAGCAACATTATCCGAAATAGGTTGTGAATAGTTGTAGGTAATACCTTGATATTGTTTGAGTTTGTGATCCATCTCATCAATCAGCTGATCCATTGTGATTTTGCGCGTCCATTCTTCTTTGGGTTTTAGCGCTACGGCAAACTGAACAAAACCAAACCCGTTAGGATCTGTACCATCGTTGCTCCGTCCAGTTTGGGAGAGCACACCAGTGACCTCAGGGAAGGTTTCCAACGTACTTTTTAATAGTTTGGTTGTTTTAACCGATTCACGTAAAGAAGTACTCATAGGCATCTCAGCAGTAACCCAAAGGGATCCTTCGTTTAATGTTGGTAAAAATTCTGTTCCTAAAAATTTTGCAGAAAACAAGACTACCGCCAATAAAGTAATTGCGAGGATCATGCTCAGACGTTTGTTTCTAAAGGTGAAACCAAATCCTTTAGCAACGACCCTATTCCAGAATTCCACAAAGGGATTGTGGCGCTCGCGCACATTTTTATTGAGCAGAATATGTGATAAAGCAGGAACGAGCGTTAAGGTAAAAAGCAGCGCTCCCAATAAGGCAAAACCTAGAGTAAAGGCTAGTGGCGCAAACATCTTTCCTTCAACTTTCTGGAAGGAGAAGATAGGAATCAATGAGGTAATGATAATCAGTTTGGAAAAAAAGATGGCTTTACCCAATCCCGTTCCCGTCTGTTTGATCCAGCCTGCTTTGGCCATCTTGTTGAATTTTTCCATGCCAAGTTTGTGTGCCTTATGATCCAGCATGACAAATATCCCTTCCACCATAACCACGGCACCGTCGATAATAATACCGAAGTCTACCGCGCCCAAAGAAAGCAGGTTGGCACTCATACCGGCCAGTTTAAGGCATAGAAAGGCAAAAAGTAAGGCGAGAGGTATGATAATGGAAACGATAACCGTGGTGCGCCAGTCTGCCATAAAGAGCAGTACCATCAAGGTGACAAGCACAATACCTTCGATCAAGTTATGCATAACGGTATGTGTTGTAAAATCCATGAGGTTGTCACGGTCATAGAAAGTTTGCATCTTGACGTCTTTGGGGAGGATTTTGTTGTTAAGCTCATCTATTTTCGCTTTTACAGCAGTCAATACCTCTCTTGGATTTTCACCTTTGCGCATTACGATGGTTCCTGCTACTACATCATCATTCTTACCAAAACCGGCTTGGCCGACGCGAGGCATCGCGCTTTCTTTCACTTCAGCCACATTCTTGACGAATACAGGATTTCCCTTTTGATTTATTACGGTGATGTTTTCGATATCATTGATTGAGTTGACTAGACCAATACCTCGTACAACGTAGGATTGACCGCTTTTTTCGATGACATCTCCACCCACATTCAGGTTACTTTTGCTCACGGCATCAAATACCTGTAAAGGTGTCAGGTTAAATTTGTCGAGCTTTATGGGGTCTGTACTGATTTCGTAAACCAAATCTTGTCCGCCAAAAACATTGATATCGGCTACACCGGGGACACCCCGCAGCGCCCGGTCAATGACCCATGTCTGTAAAGTAAGGAGGTCACGTGAATTGCGTTGATCGCTGTGTAATGTATAGCGGAAAATTTCTCCTGTAGGACCGTAAGGGGGCTGTACGTCCGGATTGACATCGTCTGGCAGGCTCACGGACCGCAAGAGGTTATTGACTTGGTTGCGGGCAAAAGTATCGTCGACACCATCATCAAAGATGATTTTGACAATGGAGAGGCCAAACATGGTCGTGCTGCGTATACTCGTTTTCTTTTGCACCGGGCTCATGCCCAATTCAATCGGTGTAGTTACAAAACGTTCGACTTCCTCTGCGCTCCGACCATTCCATTGGGTAATGATGGTGATCTGTGTATTGGTAACATCAGGAAATGCCTCAATGGGCATACTTTTAAAACTGATAAACCCAGAAATAGCCAAAATACCGACCCAAATAAAGGTAAAAGCTTTATTTTTTATGGAAAATGCAATGATATTTTTAATGAATTTGTTCATTCGTGTAAATGCTAAGACGGATTAATTATTCAGTGCTCTATAGATCAAAAGTTTATTGTTTACAACAACTTTATCTCCTTCCCTTAGTCCCGTAGTCATATAGGTTGTTTCTTCATTTTGCTTAATCGGCAGGATTTCACGAATCTTGATATCATTTTGAGATTTGTAAACCAATACGAAATATTTGTTTTGATCAAAAATGACTGCGTCCGAAGGAACAGCTAACGCTTGTGTGTTGGATCGGTGTGCTACTTTAATTGTTGCCTTACTATCTGGAATAAGTAGTCCGTCTTTATTGTCGAGTACCACACGTGCCTGCATAGCGTTGGTCTGCGGGTCGATAATCTTAAAAATTTTGTCGATACTACCTTGAAATTTTTTGTCCGGGTAACTCAGCGTTGACACAACAGCTGGCATGCCCATACTAATCTTTTCAATATCTGTTTCGTTGACATTCAGAATGGCCCATACATCTTTTGTATTGGCCACATCGAAGATGTTGTCGCTTCGGTCACTTCGCAGTTGCATGTCCTTGTTGATATTTTTTTGTACGACGTATCCATCGATTGGTGATACCACCGAATATATATTACCGCGTCGGACATTATAGATCTGACTGACGGCTTCTGAGCGGCGGAGCTGCTCTTTGGCTTTCGTTAGCTGTCCTTTTGCTTCTAGCATGTCCTTATCCGTACTCAGTTTACCTGTATACATGTCTTCAGCCACACGGTAGTTTTTTTCAGCGAGCAATACATCGGTTTTGGCATCCGAAAGATCTTTTTGTATCCCTGCGACTTCTGTACTTCTGATTGTGGCCAATACCTGACCTCTGTGTACATAATCGCCCAAGGAAACATTCACGGATACCACATTACCGCCAACCAGTGGGAAGATATCGATGTAATTGTTCTGATCAGCAGATATTTTACCAAAGAAATTGAGTTCTTCGCTCACATTTTCTTTTTTAACCGTTGCAAAACTGGTCGATTTTAGCATCGTCTCACTCATTTCGAAACCTTTGCCGACCGCGGTATTATCCGTTTCTTTATGATTTTTGCAAGAGTAGAGTAGCACTACTGCCACTGTGGCTATGAGAAGTTGTTTATTGGACATGAGTTGAATTGAATATAGAAGTTTGCGCCAGGTAGTTTAATTGTTCGGCATTGAGAATAATTTCCTTTTTCATATCATATAGCTTGAGCATGGATATGCGGTAACTATCCATAAAATCAGTGAATTCCACGAGAGAAATGTTACCTTTTCTGAAATTGTTGAATACGCCATCATAGACGACTGCGATGTCGTGGAGGTCGTCAGGTGTAATGGTAAAATACTGATTGTATTGGTTTTCCCAGGACAGGTAATTGGAACGTATCTGTGATTCGAGCTGCTGCCGTTGGACTTCAATATTTTTCTTTGCTTCTTCTTCGGCGTATTTTGCTTTGATAACATTTCCTTTATTTTGTTTCCATAGCGGGAGTGGAATTGCTGCCGTTAAGTTGATTTCATTGCGAAAAGCACCTGAGTTTTGACTATAGGCAAGACCAAGATTGATATCAGGCGTATTTAACGATTGTTGCCATGTTGTAAATAATTGTGCGCTTTCCGAGGTTTTTAATGCAAATTGATAATCAGCATTGTTTTCCAGGGCCAATTGGTAGATTTTGTCCAAAGGCATTGTTGGTTTTATGGCAAGTTCCTGATCTGCTTCTTGATCTGTTAATTTCGGTAGTACGTCTTCCTGGCTGGAGATGAGTACACGGATTTGTTGTTGTAAGCTAATGCTATTGTTAATCGCATTTGTTTTTTCATTATTGAGATCGATAGCCATCGTTTGAAGGCGAACTTGATCTTTTAATGATACGTTTCCTTTCTTGCCTTGTTCTTTGTATGCAGTCAGTAGATTATTTAGGTAGTCAAGCTGAATTTTGATATCCGCCAATTTATGCTGTTCAAAGTAAAGGGAATAGAAAGTTGTACGTAACTGCGCGCGAAGACTTGCCAGCAATTGACTGAATTGTAGCTTGGCAAGTTCGACATTTGATTTGGCGAATTCTACTTGATTTTTCTTTTTTCCACCAAGATAGATCAATTGGGATATACTCGCTTCTTTAGAAGGACCGACATGGAATACCTTTTTGTTCTGCGGATCATAGGCGTTAACATTCATTTCCAGCTGTGGCAGATCCCATATTCTAGCTTGTATGACGTCTGCCTCGGCCTGATTGATGTCATATTGTTGGGCGAGTAGAGAGAGATTACTCTTTACAAATGCTGCTTCGCATTCTCGAAGCGTCATCTGCTGTCCGGCGATATCGCCTTGCTTTTTTATAATTGTACTTTCATCAATACGCACATAATCTTTTTGCGGTGGTCTTTGCTGCGCAAAAGCCATACTATTTAAAAGTAATAAAAATAGGAAAGGTCTTTTTGTCATGTGTTTCAAAACTTATGTAACAAAATAACTGGTCAAGTATTAAAGACCCCTTAATAAATGCTTAAAAAAAGCTTAAAAAAGCATGTTATTCCAATAGATAGATCCCTAGTGAATAGGTGTAATAAATCCCTAATAAATGGGTTTAACAGATATATTTGGTTCTTGCTTAATCGCTTGGCTGTAATTTGAAGCTATTTTTGCGACAATTATTTCTGTTTGTGAAACAATTTAAATAGTAATACAAAAGTATGTGTAGATTGTTTTGGATTTGCTTGATATTCTATTGTTGCCTGATGCGACTTCATAATACGTTGCACAATACGAAGTCCCAATCCTGATCCAGTTGTTTCACTTGCATTTTCACCGCGGCTGAATGCATCAAAAATTCGTTTTTGGTCGATAGTACTTAGGGCGGGGCCAGTATTACTAACGAGCACCTTGAGTTCCGAGACTGATTCCAAAATCATTACTTTTACCTCTCTGGTATCGGAGTAGAGCGCGGCATTTTTAAATAAGTTTACAAAAACAATTTCAATCAATTGTAAGGAACAGAAAACACAGAGTTTGGGATCTTCGATGCCGCCAATTGAAAAATCCAGCTGTAGGTCGGGAAATACCTTAACTACTTTTTCATAGGCCATAAAGATAATTTCATCGATTCGCTCTTCCTTATAAGCCATTTTCAAATTCTCGGAGTCGAATTTTGAAAGTAGCATCAGCGAATCCGTCACCTCCGAAAGATGCAAGGTTTCCTTGGATATATTACGTAATACCTGCCTTACTTCTTCATTCAGCTGATTCTGATGGTACAGGTTTTCAAGCTGAAAGGACATGCGGGCAAGGGGCGTTCTCAACTCGTGAGATGCGCTGGAATTGAACTCTTTCTGGGATTCAAAAGCAGTAGAAAGCCGCAATAGCATGGTGTTAAATGCCCGCGTTAGCACTGCAATCTCGTCGGTATGCCCATTATATTGGACTGGGCTGGTCAGTTTGCTGGCATTAATCTGTGTGATATTATCTTTTAATTTATCAAGTGGAATCAGTAGGCGTTGAATCAGATTATAGCTGAATATCCAAACCAATACAGCGCTCAATACAAACAATATGGATAGTACAAGGGCTAGATGGTCCATTTTTTCATTTCCAGAATAGTCCTTGGCTTTTACAATAATATAATACGGAGTGCCATTGATGAGGTAATATTTGGCTAGTGTTTCATATTGGTCCTGGTTGTAGAAAATCTGTTTTTCCTGGTTAAGCCGGTTGATAATCGATGTATTCCAGGTGATAGTCTGATCTTTTATCGTGCTGAATACCAGTTGTTTGTTTTTGTCAAGAATAACTACGTCTTCATAAAAGAGACCGTCTTCATCATCTTGGAAATAGTTTTTATAGGACTGTCTGTTGAAATAGGGATTGCTGGCAATATAGTGCGATATATTATCCAGTTTATCAATAAGTCGCTGGCGGAATTGATCTTTGCGAAAGTCGAAACTTGCGTAATAGATGATCAACATCGCAATGCCGAAAAGAATGGAGAATGCGACGCTGAAACTAATGGCAATTTTCTTCTTTAAATTCATTTGTTGGCGGATAAGTAATACCCAAATCCGGGTCTCGTATGAATCAGTTTATTCTCAAAGTTCTTATCGATTTTCTTGCGTAAAAAGTTGATGTAAACTTCGATTGTATTCTGCGTAGTTTGAAACTGATTTTGCCAGACTTCCTCCGAAATATGCTGTTTGGATAATGTACGCCCCTTTGCCTGTGCTAAAATAAGCAGCAACTGAAATTCCTTTTGAGTAAGATTAATCTCTTCGTTGGCCCGCAGTACACGCGCATCCGCCGGATAAATAATCAGATCATCTATTATTAAGGTCTTTGAATCGTCGTTTTCGCTGTACTGTTGTCTGCGCAATAAGGAATGGATGCGCATCACTAACTCATCTAAAATGAAAGGCTTTACGAGATAGTCATCGGCAGCCCGCAGAAAAGCCTCTTTTTTATCGTCTATATCATCGTAGGCCGAAAGGATGATAATAGGTATAAGGGCATCATGACTTCTTATCTTTTGACAAATTTCCAATCCGTTTATTTTAGGGACATTAATGTCCAGTAAATAAAAATCATATTTCTTTTGGTGCGTTTTGGCCAGAAACTCAATCCCGTCGAAGGCTTGATCACAAGAAAAGCCCTGGTTTAACAAGAACGATCGGATTTCCTTAGAAAGCACTTTGTCGTCTTCGAGTAGCAAAATATCTACCATACGTATAGCTGTTGTCTTTCGTAAAATTAAACAAATTTTTGACATCCCATAAAGGAGATATTTTCAATGGAATTAATTTAGTAACGTAACATTTACACGAAGAGATATGAAAGCAAAAGAAATCTAAGTAGATTCAAATCGAAATTATTAATAAGCGTTATGGAAAGCAGAAGAGAGTTCCTAAGGAAAACCCTATTATTTTCAGGAGCAGCAGGAATTGCCGGCTTTATGCCAACATCGATACAGAAAGCCTTTGCAATAGATCCTGTTCCAGGAAGTAATTTCTTGGATGCCGAGCATATTGTTATCCTAATGCAGGAAAACCGATCTTTTGATCATACTTTGGGTAGCCTTTCAGGAGTGCGTGGTTTCAATGATCCACGGTCAATCCGCTTACCAAACGATTTGCCCGTATGGTATCAAACGGATAAAAAGGGAAAGATTTATGCACCCTTTCGGTTAAATCTAACAGAGAGTAAAGTGACGTGGATGGGTTCTCTTCCGCACAGTAGGGCAAGCCAAGTGGATGCCTTTAACCATGGACGCTACGATCAGTGGCTGTTGTCCAAGCAGTCGGGTAATAAGGAATATGCAGGTATGCCCTTAACATTGGGGTATTTTACTCGTGAGGATCTACCTTTTCATTACGCATTGGCGGATGCATTTACAGTGTGTGATCAGAACTTCTGTTCAGGGATGACGAGCACCACGCCGAACCGTTCCTTTTTTTGGACAGGGAAGATTACAGAAATGAAAGAGGGCTTGCAAAAGGCAAATATTAGGAACGACGATTTTGCATACGCTAAAATGACCTGGGAAACTTTTCCGGAATTGCTTGAAAAGAATGGAGTTGCCTGGCGTTTTTATCAAAATGAGACAAGTTGCGGCGGAGGATTTGCAGGGAAAGAAAGGGCATGGTTGTCAAATTTTGGATGTAATTTACTAGAGTTCTTTCAGGCTTATCACGTTAAATTTAAAGAAAACTATATCAGAAATCTGGAAAAACAGGTACGGGATTTACCGGTGCAGATTTCGAACTTGGAAGAAAAGTCTGCTGGCTCTGAGGAACAAGCCGAAAAAATCCGTGCTGATATCCGTAAAAAAAGCGAGGTATTGGAGCGAGCCGAGAAGGAACTCAAAGCATATAATCCGGACAATTATAAAACGTTAAGTGATTTTTCTAAATCATTGAATGAAAGAGCTTTTACGGTAAACAAGGGCGACACTAATTACAGGTCGCTTGATACCTTGCATTTGAAGTGGAAAGGAAAAAAGGGTACGCTGGAAGTTCCTAAAGGGGATGTTCTTTATCAATTCAGGAAGGATGTTGATACCGGTAGATTGCCAGCCGTATCCTGGCTGGCTGGTCCGCAGAATTTTTCGGATCATCCGAGTGCCCCCTGGTACGGAGCTTGGTATGTATCAGAAGTTTTGGAAATTTTAACGAAAAAACCTGAAATCTGGAAAAAAACAATTTTTATCATTACTTATGATGAAAACGATGGTTATTATGATCATGTAAAGCCATTTGTTGTTCCTGATTTGACTAAAAAAGACACTGGGGCATGCTCTGCTGGTATTGATACGGAGGTGGAAATGGTCCGTTTAGAAAATGAGCTTAAGCAAGGGATTCCTAAAAAGCAAGCGCGTGAAGGAGCTGTGGGCTTAGGTTTTCGTGTGCCCATGTATATTGTTTCGCCTTGGTCGAGGGGTGGTAAGGTGTGTTCTCAGGTATTTGATCATACCTCTACCTTGCAGTTTTTGGAATACTTCTTTAATAAAAAGTTGAACAAGAATATATATTTGAAAAATATCAGTGCATGGCGTCGAACGATCTGTGGTAATTTGACTGCTGCCTTTACACCTTTTACAGAGCAAAAAGAACAGATCACTTTCCTAGACCGCAATCAACACATTGAAACGATCTATAAGGCACAATTTAAGGATAATCCGCGAGCTTTTGTAGAAGTCAATGATCCTGAACTTGCGAAGAGAAGGGGCTGGATTCCAGCATTTGACCGAGTACAGGAGCGGGGGATTCGAAGATCACTGCAGTTACCTTATGCACACGATGCGGTGGGCTATGTGCGGGAAGGACAGTTTCATCTGGCAATGACTGTAGATACCAAGCTTTTTGGAAAAAGAACTGCCGGCACGGCTTTCAATGTGTATAGCCCGCTGGCCTATCGTGATGACCAAGGACAAAGCGAAACCTATCGTAACTGGAATTTTGCGGTGAAGGCCGGTGATCGTTTGGAATACCAATGGGACCTAGCAAAGTTTGAAGGAGATCGTTATGCTTTCGAACTACATGGACCAAATGGTTTTTATCGTAAATTTTCCGGGGAGAAGGGGACAGCAGCAATACAAGCCGCGGTATCTCCGGAGCTTAAGGCCCTGACTCAGGCAGCTACAGGAAAATTACAGCTGAAACTAAAGAACAATAGTGGCCAGCGCGTAACCATAGCTGTTGAAACCCTCAACTATAAAAAATATGCCACAACAAAAGAAATCGCCCCGGCCGAGGAAGTTATATTGATCCTGGATATTGAAAAACAAGGTAATTGGTATGATATTGCAATAAAGCTTAATGGAAACAATAATCCAATTATTCAGCTCGCCGGGCGCTTGGAAACAGGGACAGAAAGTACAACTGATCCCTTATTAGCATAAATTATTCTTTCTTCTGCTGCTTAGCGATGTTGCGGAGAACTGTATGTTTGGGTCTTGACCATTTGGGTCTTTCTCCAAGATCGTGATAAATTGCCATTTCTTTTGCGATGGTTTCGGGCTGATTTTTTTTCTCAAACGGCTGCTGTGTAACCAGACCTAATGCTTTAAATAGGTCGAGGTCTTCGTTTCCTTCGGGATTGGGTGTGGTGAGTAGTTTATCGCCCGAGAAAATCGAATTGGCTCCTGCGAAAAAGCACAAAGCTTGTCCCTCCTTACTCATATAGGTGCGCCCTGCCGATAGGCGGACTTGGGTTTTGGGCAGTAAAATCCGCGCCGTAGCAACCATGCGTACCATTTCCCAGATGGATGCGGTTTCCATTGTCTCCATTGGTGTACCCATTACAGGCACTAATGCATTGACCGGCACCGATTCGGGCTGCGGAATGAGTGAAGCCAGCGTAATCAACATTTTGGCACGATCTGCAATAGTTTCGCCCATTCCAATGATGCCGCCACTACAGACTGTGATATTTGTTTTGCGGACATTTTCGATCGTTTTTAAGCGATCATCGTAACTTCTGGTCGAGATAATTTCTTGATAGTAATCGGCAGAAGAATCGAGATTGTGGTTGTAGGCATACAATCCAGCTTCAGACAAACGTTGTGCCTGGTTTTCGGTCAACATTCCGAGCGTACAACAGACTTCCATGTCAAGTTTGTTTAGGGTACGAACCATATCAAGTACACGGTCAAACTCATGACCATCCTTCACATTGCGCCAGGCGGCTCCCATGCAGATCCGTGAACTACCACGAGCCTTGGCAGCCAAGGCTTGCTGTTTGACCTGATCAACGCTCATCAAGCTCTCTGCCTTAACATGTGTATGGTAACGTGCGGCTTGGGGACAGTAAGCGCAGTCTTCGGGACATCCACCTGTTTTTATTGAAATCAATGTGGATACCTGCACTTTATTGGGGTCATGATATTTTCTATGTGTTGTTGCAGCTTCATATAGAAGCTCCATCAACGGTTTGTTGTATAGTGCGACAACTTCTTCTTGCGTCCATTTTCGTTTTGATTCCATGTTATCCATAAGTTTTGTTATAAAATCGGGTCTAATTCCTTTAATCATGTTGCGACATCCTATTTAAAGATGTTTTTTTATCATGGTTACAAAGATTATAGATTAAATTTTAACTTTGATCGTCCGAAATAAACATAATGAGTAGTCCGGTTGGTATAGCTTTTCATTCTATTATTAAGATTGACCGTCGCAAGGATGACGCTGTCTATCTACAGATCGTGTATCAGTTTATCAATGCAGTTAAACGGAATCTTTTAGAGGATGGAGATTTGTTGCCTGGGAGCCGAAAGATTGCAGATGAATTGAAAGTGCACCGAAAAACTATCGTAGCCGCATTTGCTGAATTGCAGGAGCAGGGCTGGGTGGACATTGTACCCAATCGAGGTACTTTTGTGAAAAATCCCGAACGTATCGACGCTTCGATATCGACCATTGGTGCCTTTAGGCAGCCACCTAGTTTTGCACCTTATTCTTTCCGAAGGGAGCTGATATTAGATATGCCTAAGTTAGAAGCTTCAGAGAAGTATTATTTTACGGATGGCACACCAGATTACAGTATTATTAGTGCTGAGGAACTGGTACGTTTTTACGCATCAATGGTTAAACGCAAAAAGAAAAGTGATGACTTTCCAACCACTACGGAGGGGAATTTGTTTTTTAGGGATCAGTTAAGTTATTATTTGAACTTGACTAGGGGATTTCATCTTTCCCGGAACTTCTTGTTGCCAATTGCCAGCCGTGAGCAAATCTTTTCCATTTTATCCCGATTATTAATTCGGCGTGACGACGTTGTGCTGGTGGAGAATTTAAGTTATTTTCTTCCCAATATGATACTTAGTCAAGCAGGAGCCAAACTGAAAACCGTTCCGGTAGATGCGGATGGTATGATTATAGATAGGATCGGCGATCAATTTAAGCCCGGCGAGATCAGATGTGTTTATCTCAACTCCAGATGTCAGTATCCAACGACGGTTAACCTTTCCGAAAAACGGAAAATTCAATTGTTACAACTGGCCGAGCAGTACGATTTTATCATTATTGAGGATGATGTAGATTTCGAGTCATCCTTTTTTAAAACAAAAGGGGAATCGCTTTTTCGGAAAAATGCAGGCAACCGGGTGATTTATACCGGTGCTTTCGGAAGTTTCTTTGCCCCAGGTTTCCAAATGAATTTTTTGATCGCGCCTCAGGATCTGCTAGATGAAGGTAAAAAATATCAGAATATCTTCGGGAAGCCGAATTTTATGATTGAGAAAACATTGGGTGAAATTATCCATCAGGGTGATATCTTTCGTTATCAGCGTAAATTTCAGAAAGTTATTGCAGAGCGCAAAGAGTTGTTTGGAGTGTTGTTGCGGCGTTATTTTGAAGATGAAGTTACTTTCACAGTTCCGGAGGCTGGACTGGCTTTTTGGGTACAGTTCAAATCTGTTTTTTCGTTGACTGTTTTACAGGAAAAGGCACGAGGCAGGGGATTATTAATCCCAAGCAATTGTCTATATCAAAATAGGATGGTTACTGCATTGCGATTGGGTTTTGCTCATTTAGATGAGCAGCGTATGTCGGATGCAATTTATTTGTTAAGGTCGGCCTATGGAGACTTGATGGACACTAACTCATGAAATTTACAAAAAATGTGTGCAGCCAATGTTTACTTTTGATGGCCTTTTAGCTGGTATACTCCAGTCTGGATAAGCACGAAATTCGCGTTTGCTTACTCGGCAGTCATTTTGAGGATGTAAAGAAAAAGCCCAGCAAAGAATGTCTGGGCTTTGAGATTATATAAGGGGAATAATACTTGCTTAAAAAGTGAAGACCTAGTCTTCATCGGTGATAATATCATCACCATCCAATTCGAAGCCTTCTCCAAGGAAGGTACGTTCTAGTTCGAATAAATCTGAATCTTTAATCATTTTATTTTATTTTGATATTCAAATTTATCACGCTTATTTAAGCTTATCATCAATATAAAATGAAGTTTTTGTTAAGGTTTATTATATTTTTTTGAGCACGATATCCAATTTTTCTGCCTGGATAATTCTGCTGAAAAACTCTTTTAAATCAAAGTATTCTTCAGGCATAAACAAAGGTTTGTTTAATTGGGTAGCAGATTCGATCACTAAAACATCGGGGGCCGCATTGTTGATTTTGAAGATATATCTTGCGGCGCGTTCTGGAAGAGCCATACTGATGTTTTTTAACTTATCTGCTATGGAGTAGGAATACCCTTTTGGCAGTTTTATTTCCATATAACTTTCTTCTTGGATTAAAGAACCAAAGTCAATTGGGTAATTTCTCTCTGTTAGATTGAAAGGATTTTTAGACATTTTGGTATCAATATAAGGATTGAATAGAAGTTGATCATTTTGCAAGGTTGCAAAATTTTTAATCTCAATTTCAAACTCCTCAGTTAATGGTTTATCAAGTGACTCCCGATTAGATACTTTAAAACTGTTGATTTTGATGCGATTGTTTTCTTCGTCTATTTTTTCATAGAATTCTTCTTCAGAATTGCTTCCTTGAAGACGCTCTCGCATTTTGGACGCACCATAACCATTCCGTGATGTTATCCATTTTCCTGTTAGTTCACCATTTTCAGATAGTTCGCCGTAGAAAAAGTTGCTGTAGGTGGAAGGAAGGTTTGCATCGAGTTTTACCCAGTCGGATTCACCTTCAAGGGGAATCGATCTTCCCTGGTAGTTGACACATTTCATCGGAATATTTCCAAACATTTCATATGGAGAGGTGGCATCCAGCAGGTAGTAATTTTCACCTATTTTTACTTGTGCAATCACATGGTTGAACTCTGATATTGCGGGGGCATAAAGTCCGGCATATCCATTGTCGCGTGTAGATAAGATCACAGGATTGGCCTCTAGTTTCGCGTATCGTAAAGCATTGACAAGTCCGAGGTTGATATCCGCACTATTGCCTGTTCTCTTTTCAATGGCTTCTTTAATGTTTTTTGCATAAATTGAATGTTGATTGTTCCATTTTATTTGTTTTTGAAAATAGGAATACAATCGTGCCGCTTTTTCTAGGTCATCTTGTGCATTTTGTAATATAGGGTCGATAAAATCTTTCAATGCACCTTTTCGCTTTGCCTGCCCACCAAAGCTTTCACTTTGTACCAGTTTATCTCTGACATTTTCCCAAGTGAGCGAGAAGTCTTTTGTTGTTCCCATTGGAACACTGTATCTGCCGAGTTCGAAGAAAATAATTGATCTAAAGTTTTTGGAAGAAGTCATATAATCTTCGGCATGGAAAGCTGGAATATTTTCCATGGTATAGATGGTTTTACTTCCTAAGATTTCCCCAACTTCAGAATATAGACCTGTATTGTAATTTTCTACTTTTCTGTTACTGACGGCCAGCCCGCCTTTTAGATTGGCTTTGTAATGACAGATTTCGGGAATGCGAGTAACGTATTGACTATAAAGTTTCGGAAGATCTTCCTGAAATTCCCAAGAATTTAGGTTAAAGATGAATGGAGACTCCGTACGATAGCGGTATTCAATAATTGTACCTTCTTGAACCTGTGGAATAGCTGCTTTCGTTATTGCATAGTTTTCTGAGGAGTTTTCGTAAAATATATTTGCTTTGGTCATCTCTGTTTCTACAATTTTGTCACCAACAAGATGATAGGATGATCCCTTAATGTCCATAAGAACTTCCCGTTCATTTCCACTTTTGTATAATGGAATGCTGAAGTTTGCATAATTATAGGCTTCCTTGTTTAAGATTTTAATGCGTACATGTTTGAAAAACTCAACAACAAGACCCTTATTCTTGTTGTAGTTGACTTCTGCAGAGCCATATTCACGTAAGACAAAGGCATTTGCGGCCGTATCTATTTTGTCCATAGTAATGGCAAAATCTTCCTTTTTTATTTTACCGAATGAAAAATCTTGTGCTTGTACGTATAAACAGCTAAGCACGAGCAGGCCAGTTAAAAAACTTTTCATAAAAAATGACTGTATGGTTAATAATTATAGCGCTAAAGTAGGAAATAATTTTAAATCAAAATCACTTTGTTAATTAATTTGGTGTAAAAATTAATGCATTGATCAGTTTAGACTGTTTTTGTATTTAGGAAATAAGTTCTACGTATTTACAGCGTGAATTCGAAGGTTAATGTAACATATCGGTAATCTTCTCCATTCCATTTGGGACCTGAGAGTATAATTTCCTTGGCTTTGGCATCAAGGTACTCGTTTGCACTTTGGAGAATACTGATATTCGTTGGAAATCCACCCTTATCAATATAGAAGCTTATGCGTACGGTGCCTTCATAACGGCTTTTGGCTGTTTTTTTCTTGATATAATTGTTGAATGATCTCCAGCCCCATACAGGTTCAGCACTTTTTGATTTGCGTGAAGACATCGTGGTGACGACAACTTCATCCAGCGAATTGTTGGAGGGCTGCAATCTGATTGTGGTATTTTTACTGCGGCGCATATTCACTGCGACGGTATTGTAACCTAGGGCCACGATGTCGACGAGTGAATCCACCGAGCTTGGTTGGATGGTCGCCTGTCCCTGCGCGTCAGTGTTGGTTGCCAATTTACTATTGGGTTGAATGATGGTGACCCCAGAAAGAGGTAAGCCCGTTTCTTTGTCGCGAACGGTGAGTTGAAGGGGTATACCGCCTTGTTGTACTGACGAAATCCCCGCAGCTTTGCCAGTAAGTGTACTGTTTAAACTTGAGTTTCCTCGCATCATCATCGTTTGAGAGGCCTCTTTTTTCTTTGCCATCGGTGTATAGCTAATCACGGTCGCACTGTCTTGAGGTCTTAATCCAAATACAGGGCGATCACTATTAAGACGTCCTTCCATTTCTTCCAGTGATTTTACACGTAGGGAGGGTTCGCGCGATAAAATCGTGACCTCCTCTTGTGGATGTTGTTCACGAAAACGGGGGCTGTTGTTATCTGCCAATTGTGGCGAACGATCTTGCGGTTCGATATTTGACTTGATATCATCCGTGGCCGTGGTAGAATCCTCTCCCATAACCGTTGTTTCTGGCTTATCCTGAGTAACGTTTACGTCAGCAGTACGTTTTGTCTCAGATCTATTTTTTTCCTGCTGCCAGAAAAGTACAAGACCTATTCCCAAAACGATTACTGTAGAGGCGGCGATGGCTAGTCTTTTCCAGTCCAATATTTTAATTTTAGCAACCTTATCCCTTTTTGCACGTTGGCTAATCTGCTGATTGATTGCTGCAATTACGGTTTTATTTTGATCCATCTCTATACCCATCAGCATATCCGCCAACATGGGGTCACGCTGTGCCTCACGCTCAAGCGCGTACATCTCCGTAGGAGATAGTTCACCGTTGACGTATTTCTTTAAGTATGCTATGTCGTAATTACTGTTGCTCATTCCAAGCCTCCATGCAATTTTTTAAATTCCGTTTCCCATTTTGGATATAACTCTTTACTTCGTTCAAGCTATAACCGGTAGATTCACTGATCTCTTTGTAACATTTTTCCTCTAAAAAGAAAAGTCTGACCGACTGTTGCTGTTTTTCTGGCAATTTGTCCAGACAGCCTTCCATGGCCGTTAACTGCTCTTCTTTTTCATCATATTGTTCATACTGATGCAGGTCTCCCGGAAATTTCACAAATTCATCCAAAGAAACTTGAGATTTGTTTTTTTGAGACCTCAAATACATCAGACAATGATTTTTGCTTAATACATAGAGCCATCTTGGAAAATCTTTGATTTCCTGCTTGTTGACTTTATATATTAATTCCTCAAAGATATTCATGACCGCATCTTTACTCAATTCGGAATCTTGGAGATACCTTAAGCAAACATAATATACCATTTCGGTATGTCGCTGGTATAGATCGCCTAATACCTGGAGATCCATAGACTCCTGATAGCGCAACAAGAGCTCGTGGTCTTGTGGTGTATCTATTTTTGACGACTTGAATGCGGACATTATATAGTCTAAAAGTATTTTTTTTTTCTGGTTTATGGAAATTTAATATTTCGTGCATCCCTTGGCAAAAAAATGAATGCTATGAGAACAATACTTTTTGTGATAGGCTTGTTGCTATCCTTCGGTGGATACGCCAAGCAGGGATATGAAGTCAGCGGTAAGGTGGTCGATGCATATACAGGAATTGCTCTTGCTGGGGTGCAGGTAAGCAATGCCGTAACCAAAGAGCAGCGTCTGACGGATGATAAAGGAAATTATCGCATCCAGGTCCAGGATGCTAAAAATACCTTGATTTTTAGTTATATCGGATATCTCGAGCAACGGATCGCGGTCAACCATCGGTCAAAGGTTGATGTGGCGTTGGTTCAGCAAAACAATACACTGGATGAAGTTGTGGTGACCGGATATGAGCGCAAAGTGAAGCGCCAGACGGCACCGATGATGCATGTTAATTCAGCTTTGTCGGGACAAGTGTCAAGTTTGTATATCAGAGGGACGGCATACATGCCTAATCAAAACCAGGAATCTTATCGGAAGGTAAAGGAAAATAAGTTTATCAATCCGCTTAAAGAACCTTTATCAACGTTTGCGGCGGATGTTGATGCCGCCTCTTATAGTAATGTACGTCGTTTTATCAATTCGGGAAGTTTGCCTGAAAAAGATGCGGTACGCGTTGAAGAGATGATCAATTATTTTCAGTATGAGGTATCTGGTCCTAATAATGGTGAGCCTGTAAATATTGTCACTGAATTGACGAAGGCACCCTGGAATACTGCGCATCAACTTATGCGTGTAACGTTAAAAGCGAAAGATATGCCTACGGCAAAGCTTAAAGCTTCCAATCTGGTGTTTTTGATTGATGTTTCTGGATCGATGATGGGGCCGGGCCGTCTGCCTTTAGTAAAAGCTTCGTTGAAGATGTTGGTTGATCAGCTTCGTGACATAGACCATGTGGCTATTGTGACTTATGCCGGATCGGCAGGGGTAAAATTGGAAAGTACGCCTGGAGACGAAAAGATGAAAATAAAATCAGCTATTGAAGAGCTGGAAGCAGGCGGAAGTACCGCTGGTGCAGCGGGAATTAAGAAGGCTTACGAAATTGCCAAGCAACAATTTATCAAAGGTGGAAACAACCGGATTATTTTGGCCAGTGACGGTGATTTCAATGTTGGAGAGCACAGTGACGAATCGATGGAAGAATTGATTGCGAAAGAAAGTAAATCGGGCATTTTCCTTACGGTACTCGGTTATGGCATGGGGAATCTTAAGGATGGTAAGATGGAAATCCTTGCGGACAAAGGTCATGGAAATTACGCTTATATCGATAATATTTCGGAAGCACGAAAGGCGATGGTGACTGAATTTGGCGGAACGTTGTTTACTGTTGCTAAAGATGTAAAGATTCAGGTCGAATTCAATCCAAGGTACGTGCAAGCCTATCGCTTAGTAGGGTACGAAAATCGTATGCTGGAGGCCGAGGATTTCAATAATGATCAAAAGATGGGCGGCGATATGGGCGTAGGCCACATGGTGACAGCCTTGTATGAAATTGTACCTGTCGGTGTTGAGTCGGGAATGGTCGGAACGGTAGATCCATTAAAATATCAGCAGCATGCAAATCCGGCAACTGGAAGGAGAAATGCTGAACTGGCAACAGTTAAATTTCGGTATAAGGAGCCTGAAGGGGAGAAAAGTAAGTTGCAGCAAAAGGTGGTAGGAACTGCGGTAACGGAGTTGAACAATGTGAGTGAAGATTTACGTTTTGCAACTGCGGTAGCGGAACTTGGTTTACTACTTCGTGATTCTGATTTTAAGCAAAAGGCCGATTTTGACCAGCTGATCGTGCGTGCAAAAGCTTCCAAAGGAACAGATGAGGAAGGTTATCGTGCTGAATTTATCCATATGGCTGAAAATGCGCGGGACTTATCGAGATCGAAGGAATAAATAGGATAAGCTTATTCAAAAGTATTTTCAGCAGCGACAACCGAAAGTCTGCTGCTGAAAATTGTTTAGTTTTGAGGATCATAGGCAAAAAAGTGAATAAAATCTATATTTTTAAGCCATAAATAAAAGGAACGTATTTTGCGCCTGCGATTGGTGCTACATGCTATTCTCCTCGGGTGATGAATGGGGTGGATTGTTTTGGTGAATAGAGGTAATTTGTAAAGGAATCGGCCCGGCTGTCGATGGTGAGGCAAATACGAGAATAAAAAATAATAGATAAATGAAAAATTTCTTCTTGTGCTTTCTTTTGGCGATTAGTATTGTAATGCCTACAATAGCCCAAAATGCGGGTTTGAATAAACAGCAAACGATGGCCTATATTAACAAGCTGTATAAAGTTGCTTATCATTATAAGGATACAAAAATTGATACGGTGACGGTAGATGGGAAAGTGCTGACAGTCTTTCTTTCCAGTGGCCAGCATTTTCGAAGTGATATTGCGAAATCAGATGTACTTGTCATTGCCAGGGTAAAATCAGGTTATCAAATTCGATTCAAGTCGTCGCCAAGCACGGATGAAATTTTGTGGGCTATCCAAACAGAAGATGATGCCAAGCGTCTGAAAAATGCGCTGGAGCATCTGATTAAAATTGTAAAAACGGAGAAAAAGACAGATCCTTTCAGTAGTTAAGTACTTTAGAAGCGTTCTGGTCTGATGAATACTAGAATGTTCGGCAAGGTATGCGCTTGCCGAACTGAATAGAGAAAGTGGTAGGGCTTGTACATGGATATGTGTTGAGGATTGCTGAGGGGGTAACCAAATGCCTACTAGATATAAAGACGATTGGCTTCATGTCCGAAATTGATGTAGCTGTTGAAACCATTGATTGTAAATTACATCGTTAATACGAACTTAAGGTGTTTACATAAATTCAGTATTAAAATGGTGTTATCTTATTGTAATTAAGTGATATAGTTTATAATGCTTAGATTGCACAAAAAAAGCAGACCCGATGAAAGATCTGCTTGAATTGATATGTATTAGAAGTTGGCTGCTACGTTAAATAAGTATTAAGGTCAATAGTGGAATTAAGGCGACCATAGAAAACATCACTGTAGTACGCTTTTGTAGATATAAACTTATAGATAAGATCAATTCGCTGTTTTCGCAGCTTTCTATTTTGCCGCCATTAGATAGCGAAGAGGGCTTGATTTCTACAACTTTTCCTAGCTCATCTTCAATTTGCCATGTGGTCATCCACCTATTTTTAGGGCTCCATGTGTATTTTTTATTGATCAGGCTAATGGTAGCTTTACTCTTCCAAGAATTGTATTCAATATCACCGATCAGCTCATTGTTTTGATTTCGAATCTCTGTGTATGGATTAAAAAGCCCTTTATTTATGAAGCGATACTTGTCTTTATGGATAGAAACATGCGCATCTAGATTCCAATCAATAGATTCGAGGCTACCGATCACAGCATCATTACAATAGAGGGTAGACTTTGTTCCGAATAAATTATTTTTCCAGTTATAAATTGATTTCTTTTCCATGACTGTGTATGCTTATATGTTGATTTAATTTATTAGTAGCCGATCAGCTCATTATGTTACAGCGTGTGGAAATATTCTTTGCGGAAATCTTTTGTGGAAGCATTCATAAAGCTTAGTATAGGAGAATTACACAAAAAAATCCCTATTTTTACCAAAAAAATCACATCGAATTGACACATCAGGAAAAGTCGAGCCAGATCAGGAGAGAAATAAATCAGTCTTATCAGGAGCTTAAAGGAATATACCCCATATTAAAACGTCAGAACAGCATTGGGCTGCTCATATTTGCTATCGCAATCCTAGCGATTCTGCTTGTATCGATGGGTTGGTACCGCGCAGTTGTACCGACTTGGTTAATGATTGTTAGCAATGCATTTTTTATGGGCGTATTACACGAGATAGAGCATGATCTAATCCACTGGCTATATTTTAAAAAACAAAGAGGTATTCATCATTTTATGCTTTTTAGTGTTTGGATTTTAAGGCCACTGACTGTCAATCCTTGGATTCGCAGAACCTTGCACCATCATCACCATAAATTTTCTGGTACGTTGCACGATGTTGAAGAGCGTAGTGTGACAAATGGTGAACGTTGGTCAATTAAACGTCTGTTGACAACACCTGATGTTGTATTGGGAGGACTCTTTCGCCTTCATCGGATGTTTAGCGATATGGATGAGGAAGTAAAAAATGGAAATCTAAAATTGGAGACTTGTTCAAAACTAAAAAGAATTATGTTTTTGAGCATTGTTCCCGTAACGATTTTTGCACATGTGGTTTTATATTTCTATTTCGCAGATCTGCTAATGGTCTGGTTGAATGCATTGTTCAGGTTAGATTTGAGTTTTCCACAGTATGTTGATAACATGTTAATAAGTTTTCATGGGTTAGTTTATGTTATTCTTTTACCAAACTTATTACGTCAATTTTGTTTACATTTTATTACATCAAATATGCATTACTTTGGTGATGTTGAGGCAGGCAATGTCATGGAGCAGACACAGGTACTGACAGTTTGGTGGACGTTTCCGATGCAATTGTTCTGTTTCTTTTTCGGCTGGACCCACAGCATTCATCATTTTGTTGTTAACGAAACCTTTTACGTACGGCATATTGGTCGTAAGGCAGCTCAGGATATCTTACGTCGGTATGGAGTTCGTTTTAATGATTTGGGGACATTTAGGAGGGCAAACCGTTTTCGTGAACTTTCCAACAAAGAAGTTTAGTGCTTTCCTCTAATTCTTTTTACGGTAGGTTTTAAAATTTCCATGTTGTCGGTAAACAAGTGCTCCCTCTTCGCAATAGTTCGATAAGTAAACAGAAAACTTGTTGCTCTCATTCTTATCAACTCCCAATTGAATCAATACATCAGAAACACGTCTTTCGGTGTCAAAAAAATCGGAATGATACACGAGATTATCTAATTTTTTGCTCAGTGTGATTCGCTCTCGCGCCTCTGGAGGTAGCGAATATGGCGATTTGAATACAATGTCGTGCTGAAAAAAGAGTGCCGGTTGAATTTCGAGACTGCGGCATAGGGTTAAAAAATTTGTGAACGTCAGGTCTTTACCCTTTTCAATACCATTAAGTGTTCCTGTTGAAATGCCCGTTATATGGGATAGATCGCGCAATGAGTAATATAAATCATTTCGTTTTGCTCTAAAGCGTAACCCAATTGTTTCAAGTAATACTTTGTCTTCGTCCGTCATATAACGAATTGAATGACAATTTGCGCAAAATATCGTTTATTTTTTTGATTAAAAATTTGTATTTAGTTTATTTTAATGTTATGTTTGTTACAATAGCCTTCTTTAAGTGGGAAAGAGATTTATTTTAGCGTAATCGAAGAATGTGTAATAGCAGAAATCCTTTAAATTAATAAATGGACCTTACATCACCTTCCCAATGTTAACGAGTATGGTACATTGTTACCTTATCGCTAGGGGATAGAAAAACTAATCATATAAAAGAAACTATCGGTTCATCCTCGTCGTCTCCTGCGGGTGCGTTGTGGTGCTTTAAGATAGTTGTCTAGCATTTAATCACGATGTTCAATTGTTGGTCCAGCCAACTGGGTATCTACCGTGTATGAAAAAAACAATTTCCCAGCTTCAGTTTCAAGGAATCCGTCAAATTCTGTCGAAGCTGTGGAAGTTGTATAGTAGTGAAAGTTGTTTATTATTTTTCACTCATAAAATAATATATGATATAAAATACGATCAATAGGCATACCGCGATAATAAGTGTGCGCTTGATGTTTTTGCCAGCTGGTAAATCATCCTTTTCTTCTACGGCCACTTCCGGTAGTTTCTCCTCCTGCTTGTGGTCGCTATTTTCGGGCGTATTATACTTATTTTCCATAATTAAAAATGTTAATTTACATAACTAGAACAGTGCTGAGCGATAAATTGTTGGGGTTGGCTTATAATTTTAATTGGATAAAAACTTCTTTATGAGGGGCTATTTTGCATTTAAAACAAATAAAGGCGATAAAACATTGTGTTTTTTTGCAGTATTTACATACATTGCAGGTACATTGAACGCAACACCCTAAATAATCTCTGAGCACTGCGTTTACAGATGATTGTGCGTTGAATGAAGTCTATAAAAAATAATTGAGCACTAAATGAAAAGAAGAACTCTTATTGGAACATTGGTAGCTGGATGTATGATGTTGGCTATTACTCCAACATTTGCGCAACAAAAAGCTGCAAAAAAGGAAATCGGTCTACAGTTATACTCTGTACGGGAAGAAATCGGGAAGAACCCAAATTTCGACCAGATTCTGCAAAAAATCGCTGCATTAGGCTATACTGGAGTGGAAGCTGCGGGATATAAAGATGGCAAATTATATAATTTGAGTCCACAGGAGTTTAAAGCAAAAGTGGAAAAGGCGGGAATGAAGGTGATTTCATCACACGCTACGAAGACTTTGTCAGAAAAAGAACTATCGTCTGGCGACTTTACGGAATCTTTAAAATGGTGGGATGAGTGTATCGCTACGCACAAAGCTGCGGGAATGAAATACATTGTTACGCCTTGGATGGAGGTCCCTAAAACACTTAAAGATCTGGAAACACAATGTCGCTATCTGGATGCGGTGGGTGCCAAATGCCGCCAGCAGGGAATTGTATATGGATATCACAACCACTCACACGAATTTAAAAAAGTGGAAGATAAAGTGATGTACGATTATATGATAGAGCATACAAATCCAGAGTATGTATTTTTCGAAATGGACGTATATTGGGCAGTAATGGGGTATGTTAGTCCTGTGGATTATTTCAATAAATATGCGGGTAGATTTAAAGCATTACATATTAAAGATCATCGTGAAATTGGTCAAAGCGGTATGGTGGGGTTTGATGCTATTTTTAACAATTCAAAAGCGGCGGGATTACAATATATCTTTGTTGAGTTAGAAGAAACTCGTAATGATATTTACACTGGTCTACAGCAAAGTATCGATTATTTGAAAAAAGCTCCTTTTGTTAAGGCAAGCTATTTAAAATAGGAAATGTCGGGAGAAAATTGACGCTGTTTCGACAATAATCCGTTTGATAGATTTATTATTTTTCGGTAACTTGAGAATAATAAAAAGGGATTTTTTATTCAATTAAATTGGATTATATGAAACGGATTATTGTTGCTACAGATTACGCTGAGGAGGCAGAGCATGCCTTAAAATTTATTATGGAAGTCTTTGCTGGAAAAGAGTATGAACTCGTTTTATTTTCCCTTCAAAATCCTTCCATTCATGCGATGAACGCTCGGCTTTCTCCCGATTCTATGTTTAAAATATTTGAACATCAAAGTAAGATTCTACAACATAAGGCAGATGCTATTACCGCTGAGAGCGGTGTTTTGGCTATTCCATATCTTGCTGCAGGTCTATTTTACGATCAAATGACCAAATGTATCGAAGAGACGGGAGCCGATTTGTTAGTGATGGGTATGGCTAAACGTTCTTTTGATCAGGATATGCTTGGTAATACGACGACTGCAGCTATCAGCAAATTAAAAATACCGATCCTTTCTATTCCGCTCGGCGCAAAATTTACGGGGCTTCAGCATATTCTTTTTGCCTGTGATGTCGTTCGTGGTGTGCAAAAGGAAATTTTAGAAAAAGTGAAGGATTTTGCGAGTGATTTTGGGGCAGTACTGGAGGTACTCAATATTCGTAAGACCGTTGAGCAGCTGAATGAGGAAAAAGGAAAAGAGACACGGGAAACCATCAATGATGTGATGGGAATTGTAAGTTATTATTATAAAAATGTAACTTCCAATGAGGTGGTAAAAGCCATTCGTGACGAAGTTAAAGAAAGCAATACAGACCTGCTGGTTATGATTCCTTATAAGTATGGTTTTTGGAGTTCATTGACCCATCGAAGTAAGACTCGTATGATGGCGTCGGGGTTGGATATTCCATTACTGACGATTTCGATTTAATCTATTTAACACTATTGGGCCCGTAGAACTGAGTTCAAAGGGCCTTATTTTAGTTTGAGGTGTTATAGAATTGGCAATATTTTGTCCCAAATCTGCTGGTAAACTCTATTATCCCGAATAATTCCCTTATCCAGATCATAATAATTTGGTGATTCAAAACTACCTCCCTTACGACGTTCTATTAGAAATATATTAAGGACTATCTTTGAACCGCCACTTTTTAACGAGGTTATCAAAAAATTTGTGATTATTTTTTCACCTTCTTTATTGCTAAGCAGCTTCTTGTTTTCAAAGTACGCACTGGTCTGAACGAATCCAGAAGATCGATCCAATTGTGAAATAAAATACCCGCCATCTTGAAACGCTTGTATGATTTTGGTATACGCTGAATCGCTTGCGATTGGGACAGTTTTTGTCCGTTCAGGGTTTTGGGCCAACAGAGAGCTGGAAAGGAAGAATACTTGAGCGATCGCCAGCAGAGCGAATTGGATTAAGCGTTTCATATGAAATCTTTATTGTTTAAGCTATAATTTAGCCATTTATTTTAAATAATTGAATATTCCGACAAAAGTACACCACGGTTTCCGGACGAAAGTACACCAGATTTAGTGACCAATAACCCGAGCTATTTTACAACTGGATTGTATTAACTATTCAAACTTAATGATTTTTTTTCTTTCTCAAAGACTTCCCCTGTAGCGAGAGTCTGTGTGCGGAAGCTGTCAATCTGTCCATTATCGCGTCCGCAAGTGTTGGCTCATCAATAAAGTTGTACCATGCTTCAACCGGAAGCTGAGAAGTTATGATAACTGAGCTATTTCCATATCTGTCTTCCAATATATCCAGCAGTGCAAGCCGAGTGTCGGCGTCTATAGATTTTAACCCGAAGTCATCCATTATCAGTAACTTTTGGTTTGCGATACCCTTTATCCATTTCAGATAAGTACCATCAAGCCTGGTCTGTACAACGGTATCCATAAAGCGGTTCATACTGAAGTATAGCGTTTTAAAGCCCAGCAGACAGGCCGACCTTCCCAGCGCACAGGCCAAAAAACTCTTACCTGATCCTGTAGCTCCTGTGATAAGAACATTTTCTCCACGATGTATAAAAGAGCCGTCTGAAAGTCGAAGCACCTGTTCACGTGTGATGCCCCTTTCTGCATTGCAGATGATCTCTTCAGGAAGAGCGTTGTACCTGAGCCGGCTGGCTTTGAGATATTTCTGGGTTCTGGTATGGTCACGGTATTCCAGTTCGGCCTGTACCATAGACCCCAATAGTTCATGGACATCCTGGATTTCGTGTACTGGTAAGGAGGCGACTGCTTCATAGCGGCGGGCCATGCCAGTCAGGCGCATTGATCTGAGCTGTTCGATAGTTTGATCTGTGTTCATTTCTGTTGTTGATTTATGTGTCTATTTTTATTTATATTCATCAGCCCCCCGGATGTTCCGGTGTAGTGGAATGCTATATCCGGCAGTGTGCCGATCATCTTTTTCCAGTATGTCCATCTTGTTGTCAAGGATATTTTTTATGGCCATATAATTAAAGCGGTGGCCTTTTAGCCCTCTTTGGCAGGCGGCTTCTATGCGGTCTGGATAAAGCGATGCCAGCCTGAGGAGTCCCTGACAGGCTTGATAAGATTGGTCTATGATCAGTTTGCTGTCCATCACCTTTTGAAAGTATTCGCGGGTGGCAACGCCGTATTTTTCTGCCCTTGAAAGATAGTCATCAGGATTCCAGGCCAGCCGCTCGCGAAAGTGGCGGTGATGTGGTGGTTCATGATTTCTGTCGGTCGTATAACCGTGTTTTTTATAGCTGCGCCTGTGAAGGGCTACACGGGTGCTTCCGATGTATATTTCAACGGTATCGGTACAATAAATAATATTTACCGTACTTCCGATATGTTTGGAAGGTACACTGTAGAAGTGCCAGTCCTCACCCAGTACCACATGATAATCACGTTGCACCTTTGCACGCGTATAGTGTTTCATTATAAAAGAACTTTCCGGCAACGGATTTAAGATCGGTTTCTCACTACTTTCAAAAAGCTCTGTTCTGCTGAAAGTCTTGCGCTGGAAGTTTTTCTGATGGTGTTCTTTAAGCTGTAGACCTATCGCCAGATTGAGTTCGCTGATACTTTTAAAGGTCTCATTCCGGAGTGGAGCGTATATCCTTTGATAGGTTATTTTAACAGCACCTTCCACTGATGCCTTATCCCTGGGTTTTGCAGGACGTGTGGCCAGGAGCGCTATGTTGTTATGATTGGCCCATTGCTCCAGCATATCGGCGAACTTTGGTTCGTAACGGTTACTGCGCACGACCCATTGTTTCATATTGTCCGACTTTACCGATAAGGGTACACCTCCAAAATAGCCAAGAGCATTGTTGAGCGCCCGCAATACCTGCGGCAGGGATGCATTAATGAGCGCTTCCACATAACTATAACCGCTATAAGGCAATACGGCCACCAGAACAGGACAGGCTATCAGTTCACCACTGTTGGTATCCACATAATGCAGCATATCACCAGCAAAGTCTACCTGCAGCAGCCTCCCAGGCTCATGTTCAAAATGCATGGTGGCTCCCTGTTTGCGGATATGTTCCTGTAGAAGCTCACAGAATCTGGAATAGCCAAAGCCATCGGGATATTCATTGATATATTCCTGCCATAACAGCTGACGCGTAACACCTACACGACGGAGTTCGGAAAATAGATAGGAAAACTGCGATTCAAGATGTATCCGGCGGGGATCTTTTTCTATCAGTTCCGCTTTGCATGCATTAAGATAGGCTTCCAGCTCGGCATCGGAAAAAAGGAGCAGTTCCGCAATACTGAATCCGCTGTCGGCGAACCGCTGCAAATAACTTGCGATGGTACGTCTATTGATACCGGTCTCCCTTTCGATGGAGCGCTGGGAAAAGCCACGTTCCAAAAACAGCAATATCTGTCTTATCTTCTGCATATTTAGAGGTCTGTTTGCCATATCGTTAGGTCTAATACAGACCCAACTTAGCAATCTTTTTTTCTTAAATATCCAGTGGTGTAGTTTGCCGCGGAATTATTGGTGCACTTTGTGTCGGAATGGCAGTCTTTCTAGAACAGTGTAAAAGACCGTCAACCTATAATTAGACTGCTAAAAATTTACACCAGAGTGGTGTATTTTGCAGCGGAATCACTGGTGTACTTTGGAGCGGAATGGTGGTGTAGTATGGTGCGGAATATGCATAAATAATGGCTGTTAATAGTATAACCTTAGTTTATTTAATTCTTATTCCTAGTATCTTTAGGCTTCGCTCTTCCTGATCGAGCGTTGCAATATTAGGTAAATTAGCCCATTCCTCGAATCCCATTTTTTCAAACAACGCGATGCTGGCAAGATTGTGCGCGAAGATAAATCCCAACAGGGTATGTACGCCTAAACCTGGGGCTTTATCCATACAGTGCTGGAGAATTTGTTTACCTAGACCCCGGCCTCGTTGCTGTTCGTCCAAATAGATACTAATTTCTACTGTTGCATCATAAGCGGGACGACCGTAGAACGATTGGAAACTGACCCATCCAAGGAGTTGATTATTTTGATCTTCCACCATCCATAAAGGTCTTTTCGAAGCGTTGTGTTCGTCAAACCATTTTTGTCTACTCGCAACAGATACAGGTTCTGTATCTGCTGTGACCATACGAGAGGCAATTGTTGAATTGTATATTTCTACGATGTATGGTAAATCTTGTTGTTCGGCGTTGCGAAATTTTAATTGATGCATGTATTTTACTGTTTAATTGCTATTAGCTGTTGTTTTTTGCTCTAATGTCCAAGTTAGAAAGTCTGTCATGACGTCGTTCCAATGCGGTTTTTTGTAATCGGGTCTACCATCATTCTGAACTTCAAAATAATTATGCTCCAGATTGTAATATCGTTTTATCGTCAGGTTGTTTTTGTGATTTCTTATAAAATATAGTGGTGCTAGATCATTTAATTCAGCTACAATGTCTTCTGTGCCGGAGACCAGATAGATTGGGTAGTCAAATCCCAATAGCTCATCAATAGCAGGTTGTGAAAATGACTTCCAGGAGCGCAAATTGGGATTGTTTTTTAATTTTTCAGGGTTGTTGGCATCTTTATAAAACGCATAGGTTGATTCAATTTTTTGAGAGGCTTGTTGCCAGGTAATTTTTCCTTTTTGGATATCGCGCTTTGCTTGCCGTATATCTTGGTCTATCCGTCCAAACAAATTTGTGCCTGATAAACCCAGTTTGCTGACTTTTTTATATTTATTGGCTAGTTTGGCGGCTACATGTCCACCTTGGGAATGTCCAAATACTGTTAATTGCGAATTATCTACCCAACGTTGTTTGCTCAGGTAATCTAATACGGAAACTGCTCGATTCACATAATTATCTAGATAATCTGCTTCTTGATAAGCTCTACTAGGGATATCTCTATCTTTAGAGTCGCCATAATACCAATAGGAATCATTAAGCTGCGATTCATCCAAAATAACAGGGGTCTCTGGCATGGAAATAACGACGAGATGGTACGATTTAATTATATCCTGGTAGTTAAAGTTGGTTAGTCCACCCCCAAAAAGGCTTAAACCTTCTTTTTTATAATTAAAGTATAGTGGTAGGGGCAAGGAGCCCTGACAAAACAAAAATAGAGGCTTTTTGCTTTTCGGAGCTGGATCAATGACTAAAAAATCAATGTTACCGTTTGGAGTTTCAAGTGTAAAAAGAGTTGATTCATTGTTGATAACGCTTGTTTTCTGTCCGAAGGCAGCCTGTGACATTAATAATGAACAGATAAAAAAAATGAATTTCATGAAGATCAGCTATCTAGTATACTTGTTATTGCCAAACTTATATAAATTGCTTTTGATATCCAATAGCATAATATTCATTTAGGAGCAATTTGCATATAGCTAGAATCTCTCGGAAAAGGGCTGGAGAAGAACAGCTTAGGGCTTGGATGATAGGAAGATTTTCCGGCGAGGTTCTCTTTGGTAGTGTAACCCTGTTTGCGAAAAGTTTATTCTATGCAATAGATGGAACTATTCGGGAGATATGTAAGGTGGAATTTTGCACAATAAGTTTTATAAACTGATTATGTAATAAAATAAAGAAACCTAACTGATGTTAGGTTTTTTTATTTGTGGAGGTCACGAGAGTACAATAGAACCTTTAGTTCCTTTATTACAGTTTATTAAGAAGATTAAAACAGGCAAATAGGATTACACTATGTAATTCTATTTGCCTGTTTTTTTTATAAAAATTTTAATTTTATTGACCTCTCCCCAAAAAACTGGAGCATTTAAAAGTAGAGAATTTGGGTATGAATTACTAATTTTAAAAGGGAGGAAAAACGATGAAAAAATCAAAGTTTACCGAAGCACAGATTGCCTTTGCGATCAAACAGTCCGAGACAGGTACCTGTGTGGAAGAAGTCTGCAGAAAAATGGGTATCAGCGAAGCTACGTTCTACAACTGGAAGAAGAAATACGGTGGCTTGGGGGTATCAGAGCTGCGTAAGCTCCGGCAATTGGAAGAAGAAAATGCACAGCTGAAAAAGCTCGTGGCCGATCTTAGTCTGGACAAACAGATGCTCCAGGATGTATTAAAAAAAAAGTTTTAAAGCCTTCGCAGCGTAGAACCATGATTACCGGACTCATTTCTGATTATCGAATTTCCCTACGCAGAGCGTGCGAGATATCTCTGCTGAGCACCTCAGTTTGGTATTATAAACACCAAAGACCAGATGACAGTCCATTACGCCTTCGCATAAAAAGCATTGCTGAAACACGCGTGCGTTACGGCATAGAACGCATTGTTGTTCTATTGAAACGTGAAGGCTGGCGGGATAATCCAAAACGGATTTATCGAATTTATAAAGAAGAAGGCTTAAATCTGCGGGTGAAAAGGCCCAGACGCTGCCGCGCCGCCGCTCATCGATCCGAGAGACCGGTTTTTTCCAATTTACATGACTGCTGGAGTATGGACTTTGTCGCTGACGCACTGTTCGATGGCAGGAAAATCCGCTGCTTAACTATAGTGGATAACTATAGCCGTAAATGCATGGCCATTGAGGTTGGACAGGGGCTTAAAGGAAGTGACGTTGTTTCTGTTTTGGAAGAGCTCCGACTATTCCAACAGGCAATACCCAGAAAAATTCAAGTGGATAACGGATCAGAATTGCAAAGCGGTCATGAACACCTAATAAAGCAAACACAAGTGAATAATTTATTTCTAAGGATGTTGATAGGTGGGCATATGAACATCAGGTGGAATTAGTATTCTCCAGACCGGGAAAACCAACAGATAATTCGTATATTTAGTCATTCAATGGAAGTTTTCGGGACGAGTGCCTAAATGCGCATTGGTTCCTGTCATTGGAAGATGCGAAGGAAAAAATTGAAATCTGGAGGGAAGAGTACAACACCTTCAGGCCCCACAGCTGTTTAGGGCATATGACTCCTGAAATGTTTATCGAAAAACAGGTCAAAACAGCGGAATTTTCTATTTTAGAATACACCTAAATTCGGGGAGAGGTCAATAATGGTTATATTCTTATTCATAACATAGTTAAAACATGGTAATAATTTTATTTAATCTGGCTTTCAATTAATTTCATATATTACGATCAATATACAAAATTAGCCAATAATAAAAGAATTTTAAATTTTTAAGACCACTGGCTGGTTCTTTAAATATTAATTTCCATGTTAACAAATTATTACATATCCATGTGCTACATTTTAAAAATATCATACTGTAATTCTCACCGATATTTAACTCGCCTGATATGATCATATTGAATTTATACAATATGCCATAGTTAAAATTTGTTTAAAATATCCAGCAGTTATCTAGGATATAATATGTTTGATCTAGGTCAAACTAAAGTTGGTCGAGATTTTTTCTATATACTCATTCATATAAATAGATTTGAGACATATTAACTTTTATTCTTTTAGATGAAGAAAGCCTAAAAGAGAAAGTACTTAAAGTTTTTAAGAATCTTACTTTGCAAAATGATGGTTATGCTGAAAATATCTTAGTAGTCAAAGGATATACGGAAATATCAATTAAATTAAAAGTTGAGAATTCAGGCGCTTCTAAAGGATATTCGCAATTACGTATCCGGCCTATGAACTACAGGTCTGCTGATTTTTTGAAGTTCTGAGGATATAGATCCTTTAAGTTTTTATGGTTTATTGACATGATGTTTT
>NZ_JAVDTD010000020.1:0-60277 GCF_031455655.1 Sphingobacterium sp. 2149
CACTATAAATATATGAAAATCAAACAATTAAAACAAATTATAAGCCTTAGATAATGCAAAAAAAAGAGACTGTCATTTTGAGACAGCCTCTTTTTCCCATTTAAGTAGGAAGACTTAAACAGTCATGATATCTTTTTCTTTTAGTTCAGCCAATTTATCAACTTTTACAATGAATGCGTCCGTTAACTTTTGGACTTCACCTTCGGCAGTTTTAATTTCATCTTCTGACGCACCATCATTTTTCAATTTCTTGATGGACTCATTGACATCCTTACGGATATTACGAATACCGATACGGCCTCTTTCAGTTTCCTCTTTTACCTTCTTAACTAGATCACGTCTCCTTTCTTCTGTTAAAGGGGGAACATTCAGACGAATAACGATACCATCGTTCTGCGGGTTGATGCCTAGGTTAGCGTCTGTGATAGATTTTTCAATTGCGTTGATAAGCGATTTCTCCCAAGGCTGAATAACAATAGTCCGTGCATCAGTCGTATTGATGTTTGCCACTTGTGAAAGTGGAGTGGCGCTACCATAATAGTCTACTGAAATACCATCTAACATAGATGGAGAAGCTTTACCGGCACGAATTTTAGTTAATTCGGATTCGGTGTGAGCAACTGCTTTGGACATCTTGTCTTTACAATCGTCCAATTCAATTGAAATTAGTTCGTTCATATAAGATTACGTTTTTAACAGATTTAAATTATTTAACCACAGTTCCAACATGTTCACCATTAGCAAGTTTTAATAAATTGCCTGGTTTGTTCATATCAAATACGATGATTGGTAATTTGTTTTCTTGACAAAGGGTAAAGGCAGTCATATCCATGACATTTAATCCTTTCTCATAAACCTCTGTGAATGATATTTCCTCAAATTTTGTTGCACTAGGATCTTTTTCCGGATCAGCAGTGTAAATACCATCTACACGTGTTCCTTTCAATACTGCATCTGCATTGATTTCGATCGCACGTAAAGATGCCGCAGTATCCGTTGTGAAGTAGGGATTTCCAGTACCAGCTCCGAAAATAACAATACGGCCTTTTTCCAAGTGGCGAACGGCTCTTCTACGAATAAAGGGCTCACATATTTGCTCCATTTTGATCGCAGTAAGCAAACGTGTCTTTTTCCCAACTTTCTCAAGTGCATCCTGCAGTGCCATGCTATTGATGACTGTGGCAAGCATGCCCATATAGTCTGCTTGAACACGGTCCATTCCTGATTTTTCAGCGCTTAAACCACGGTAAATATTACCGCCACCGATAACAATTGCAATTTCTAAACCTTGATCGTGAATTTCTTTGATATCATTAGCGTATTGTGATACACGGTTAATATCGATACCATAGCTTTGGTCACCCATTAAGGATTCACCGCTAAGTTTTAATAAGATACGTTTGTATTTCATAATTGTTTTTTTGGAAATTTTCCAAAGGTCAAAGATAAAATATTTTTTTTATCCCCTAGGACTTAAAGTGATATTTATTGTGGTTTTATTGTTTCACTAATGACTTTTTGGTAATATTGCTCATAAAGAGGCATAATATTAGACAATTGGAATTCTTTGGCGTGATTTAATGCTGCTTCTTTAAATTTATCTAGACGCTCACCATCTTCCAGAATATAAATTGCATTTTTTGCCATGTCATCCACATCGCCCACCGCACTGAGAAATCCAGTTACACCATTTTCATTCAGTTCAGGTAAACCACCGGTATTGGAAGAAATCACCGGAACTTGACAGGCCATGGCCTCTAGTGCTGCGAGTCCGAAGCTTTCCGAGCTTGAAGGCATTAGGAAAAGATCCGATACAGACAGTATTTCTTCCACTGCATCTTGTTTACCCAAGAAACGTATGTCTTGACATACATTAAGTTCTCTCGAAAGCTCTTCTGCGTTTCGACGCTCAGGACCATCTCCTACCATTAAGAGCTTCGAAGGGATTACATCATGTACTTTCTTAAAAATACGAATGACATCTTCAGTATTTTTAACCTTTCTGAAGTTGGACGTATGAACCAATATCCGTTCATTGCCCGGAGCAATCGCTTTTTTGAAATGTGAACGGTCTTTATTGCTGAACCTGTCCAAATCAATAAAGTTTGGGATCACCTTGATGTCGCGGGTAATGTCAAAGTATCCCAGCGTCTGATCTTTTAGATTCTGTGATACAGCAGTTACGCCATCTGATTGATTGATGGAGAATGTAACAACGGGACTAAAACTCTTGTCCTTACCTACAAGTGTAATATCTGTGCCATGCAAGGTTGTTACTACCGGAATATTAATGCCATAGGTAGTAAGCAAGATCTGTTTTGCCATAAATGCCGCTGATGCATGTGGGATTGCATAGTGGACGTGGATCAAATCCAACTTTTCGAAACGAACAACATCTACCAGTTTGCTGGCTAATGCAGATTCATAGGGTAGAAAGTCAAAAAGCGGATATTGCGAAACAGCTACCTCATGGTAGTATAGGTTTTCAGAAAAGAAATCCAGCCGTGCAGGTTGTCGATAGGTAATAAAATGGATCTCATGTCCATTAGCGGCCAAAGCCTTTCCTAGTTCGGTTGCAACTACACCACTTCCACCAAAGGTGGGATAACAAACAATTCCTATTTTCATCTGCGTAATTATGTCTGAGCGTATATTTAACTGCATCTCTAGTATGCACTGTTCAATTTTGTTTAAAGGCTAACGTGAACCTCATGTTAGTATTCCGACTATTTTCGTCTAAACACATGCGATGTTTATCGCATATATAGTACATTTATTCATCAGACAACGAAGAAGCAATTTTAGTCTAACGATTGTCTTCTTCAATCATTTCATGAAAACATGAAAAATTGAGGATGCTTATTCCTAAATTTTGTGCTGCAAATTTCGACTATTTATGCGTAAAATAACAAAAACCAATTGCCATAGTTTTGTGAATTTTTTGATTGGTTAAAAAGCGCTATCTTTAAATAGACATTTAATCGGTATATGGATAACTTTATAAGTGATATTTCAGGACAGCAATTTCCTTCTGAACAACGTATTTTGGGGGCTTCAATTCGACAGCCAATTTTTAAACTTATAAAAAAGGAGTATCCGAGCTTTGGTAAAGATAAATACATCGCTTCCACAGAGTTGACACGGTTCAAAGAAGCTTATATATCCGAATTTTTAAGGGATGAGTCGGGACAGTTAAGTCAACTGGATCAACAGGTAATTGATAGCTTCAAGGAAAATAAGGTAATCAGCGCGAGTCTGGATGGAGATACAAATGAACCGATCAGCTTAGGGGACAAAGTTGCAGATAAAGTGGCTGAATTTGGTGGAAGCTGGGTATTTATTATTTCCTTTATCTTTTTTTTGATCGTTTGGATCTTAGCCAATATCTATTGGTTAAATAATAAAGGTTTTGATCCCTATCCCTTTATTTTACTTAACCTGATTCTGTCCTGTGTGGCAGCGTTACAGGCTCCCGTTATTATGATGAGCCAAAATAGGCAGGAAGATAAAGATCGCGAACGGGCAAGAAATGATTATATGGTTAACTTAAAAGCTGAACTCGAAATTAGGGAATTGCATGAGAAAATTGATCACCTCATTATCCGCAAAGAGCAAGAACTTGCCGAAGTACAACGGGACCAAGTGGAAAAATTGGGTTTTTTACTAAAAAAAATGGAAAAGATAGAAGAAGCATTTAAAGAAAAATGAATTTAGAAGGAGTAATAGGCGAACTGACGTTTAAGTTTTCCAGGTCGGGCGGAGCAGGTGGACAACACGTAAACAAGGTGTCATCCAAAGTATTGCTGCAGTGGAATGTCGAGGTTTCCACAGCTGTTTCTGTTGAAGAAAAAGCGATGATTTATACAGTTTTGGCAAATCGCATAAATAAATATGGAATATTGCAACTGGAATGTGATATCGATCGATCACAGATTCGGAATAAAGAAATTGCAATCGATCGCTTTAGGCGTATTTTGGAGTCCGCGCTTGTACCAATAAAGGCCCGAAAGAAAACAAGAATACCTTATTCAAGCATTTTAAAAAGGTTAGACAGAAAGAAGCAACAAGCTCAACTGAAAGCTTCACGCAAGAAGAACTTCGAAGATTAAATTCGAATCTTTAATAAAAAGTATTGTTTATCAGTCATTTATTTTAAAACTAAAAATATAGTTGTAAAACTAAATATTTAGTTTTAACTTAGAGAACGTATTATTATTACAGTATTTTTTTATTCTATAGAGGTTATGGAAGATTTTAAAGAGTTAACGAAAGCTGAAGAGCAAATTATGAAAGAGCTCTGGGAGATGGAGCGTGGCTTTGTCAAAGAGATTATTGATCGGTTGCCAGAACCGAAACCTGCCTACAATACAGTGTCGACTATCGTTCGTATTCTCGAAACGAAGGGTTTTGTGACGCATGAATCTTTTGGAAAAAGCCATCAGTATTTACCGAAGATTTCAAAAGAGGAATATAAGAAAGGTCTTACAGGAAAATTACTAACCAATTATTTTGATAATTCCCCCAAAAGTATGCTTTCTTATTTTTTGGAAGAGAATAGATTAGACGTTAGGGAACTTGATGAAATCCTGTCTATAATTGAACGTAATAAATAACAACCAAAACCTTTATAAACTTTTTGATTATGATTTATTTATTGATTGTCAATGTTTCATTGATTATCAGTTTTGTACTCTATAAACTGATTTTTAGAAGGCTCACTTTTTTTCAATGGAATCGGATCTATCTCATCGGAATGTCCATATTTTCGCTATTGGCTCCGGTAGGTATTTTTATTGAATTACCAAAGACTGAGCTGATTTCCAAACATCTTGTAAAGATCGATCTGGGAACATATGTGGATATAGGAATTGGAAACTCAATTGAAAAGCCCTTATTTTTTTTAGATATAATTGTAAAGATTTATTGGATAGGGGTGGTACTCGCCTGCCTTTTCCTAATGATCCGAATCAGCTATCTTTTTCGGGTATTGCGTTCTTCGCCTGATCACCTAAGTTTTTCCTTTTTTAATAGGATTGTAATCGGGAGATTGACCTACAACAAGGAAAATATTGCATGGCATGAACAGATCCATACTGAACAGGGGCATTCATACGACTTGCTATTGATTGAGATCCTGAAAATTTTCAATTGGTTCAATCCTGTTGTCTATTTTCTTCAAAGAGAAATACGGTTTCAACATGAATATATTGTAGATGAAATTTGTTCTGCCGATAAGGTGGCCTATGCAGAAATGTTGGTCGCTCATGCATTGCGAACAGACCAATTGGTTTTTTCACAAGAATTTTCGAATCATTCGTTTTTAAAGTTGCGCATCAGGATGTTATTTAAAGATAAATCGAAACCGAGACAGCGCCTGTTATACGTAACGGTGTTACCCATGCTATTGTTGATAACCTTATCTACTTTAGTATTCAATACGAGTAGGGCAAAAGGAATGGTTTTAGCTGTTGAGTCAGGGGTTAAGCAGGTGGCAGCATTCGATCATCAGACCTACCCGCCTAAACAAACAAAGCGTAGCCACATACAGTCCAATGAACAACCGGATACGATGCCTTTTGATCAGGTCGAAGTGAAGCCAGTTCCAGAAGGAGGAATGCAGTCATTTATGATTTGGGTAGGCAATAATTTTCAGTTTCCAAAACAGGCTGTGGAACATGATATCAGTGGTATGATTGAAGTCAATTTTATTATTGAAATAGATGGTAGCTTATCCCATATTAAAGTTAAAAAGGATCTCGGTTATGGCACCAAAGAAGCAACGTTGAAACTCATGGAACGTGCAAAGCGATGGAAACCGGCGCTCGTCGGCGGTAAACCAGTACGAGTTGCCTATACATTGCCCATTCGTCTTAATCTAGCAAAATAAAACACCAAGTATTATAGTATGCACACCATAATCATCCGAGTCTTCTATGTCATTATCGCCTTTGCGACGCTCTC
This sequence comes from Sphingobacterium sp. 2149, assembly GCF_031455655.1. Taxonomy (NCBI): domain Bacteria; kingdom Pseudomonadati; phylum Bacteroidota; class Sphingobacteriia; order Sphingobacteriales; family Sphingobacteriaceae; genus Sphingobacterium; species Sphingobacterium sp. 2149. Next base: position 5,962 of record NZ_JAVDTD010000020.1, read on the forward strand.
TTCATGTAAATCTTATCAGGTCGTTCCTAACGGTTTTGCTGTCGAGGGAGACGAATATTTTGTTAATCTCAATAAAGAGCTCACCGTATTTTTAGGGGATGATATTATGGAGGATAAAAATTGGCAAGGCAATACGAGTCCAATCAATGCCGATAAAGTTACGCGTAGGTTTCGCAAGGTGTTACGCCACTTGCGATATTCGGACACTGCTTACAGCGTGCTATTTTCTGGACATTTAGCGGGGAAATATAGCTATGATATGCTTGCCATAGTGAACAATTCACCAAATGTAAAAGGAAAGAAAAACCATCTGCTGAATCTAAGTTATTTTCAGCGTGAGCAGCATAAAGAAGGTCGATATTTTTATAGCATCACAACGTTTAAAAGGCAGAAGTTGCTTCATTTTGTCATCCCTTTTAACGGCCGCCTTTGGCAAGAAAAAATGGTGTCTTTGATTTTTCTCGTCCCCGAGAATTTTACCGACGTTGCATGGGCTAAGGATATTGTAATGTCGAATGTGGCCATGTATCGCGATCGTTATAAGTTTACACCGAGCCGTACCGAAATTTTATGCCCAGATGACGGCATTAGCCGTTCACATTTGGATTATAAAATTCCTGAAGAAAAGGTAAACAAAACAGGCTTTATGTTAATGAAAGCCTATGGTGTGGTTGAGGGGAAAAGAAAATTGGTTGTTTATCGTGTAATGAAGCCCAATGATTTTTATGGATCCTTTGTCACCTGTAAAGGAGATTATGAAATTCTGTACACGACTTTGAAAGATAAAATTGTTTGGCAGACCAAAGTAAATACAGAGCGAGATGTCGAATTTTAGAGAATAAATTAAAATCCTTGGATCAGTATTCCAAGGATTTTAATTTATTCTTTAAATGCAAGATTTCGTTTTGAAGCTGTTCCACTTTTTCCAATAAATGGCTAGCCACCTCAATTCCGGCAGGATTCACTTCTAGCTCGTAATAGAGATTTGAAAAACGTTCCAGTTTCTGAAGATCGTCTTCATCGATATATTGTTCTTCCTGTTGAATGACGATGTGTATGAGCCCATATTCCACCATAGTTTCCAAAAAGGTTGTTTCAACCTTTCTAGACTGACAGAAGTCTATGACTCTTATAAGTGTCGTTTCCATAATATTATTTCTTTAGATCCTTCAATTGTTGAAACAATGTTTTTTCTTCGGCAGTCAGATTGCTCGGCATTTGTATATTCAATGTAACATATAGATCTCCAAATTCGCCCTCCTTTCGATACACAGGGAACCCTTTTCCTTTAAGACGCATTTTTGCACCATTTTGACTTTCAGCTTTTATTTTTAATTTTATTTTTCCACCGAATGTATCTAGCGTAGCCTCGCCGCCTAAGATAGCGGTGTAGAGATCGATGTCAAGTGTTGTATACAAGTCGCTTCCCTGACGTTTAAAACGACCATCGGGGGCGATGTTGATTGTTATGTAGAGATCTCCCTTTGGACCACCATTTATACCATCGCCTCCATAACCTTTAAGTTTGATTTTTTGGCCATCCTCGACTCCCGCATGAATCGTGATACGGATATTTTTTCCGTTGATATTAAATGTTTGTGAATGGGTGGTGTAAGCCTCTTGTAAAGATAAGCTGAGTTCGGCATTAAAATCCTGTCCACGGAATGTGCTTTGCCGTCCGCCACCACTTCGGCTCCCAAACATCTGTTCAAAGAAATCAGAAAATTGGCTGTCGTCAAAGTTTCCGGTATACTCGTGAGAACCGCTGTTTCCGCCAAAGGGATTGCCAGTTCCGCCAAATGGATTGCCTCCAGCCGACTGGGATTGGCGGTATTGCTGTTGCGCTTTTTCATATTCCTCCCCATGTTGCCAGTGCTCACCATATTGGTCATACTTTTTACGCTTTTCAGGGTCAGATAATACCTCATTTGCCTCATTAATCTCCTGAAATCTTTGTTTTGCCTCATTGTCGTTAGGGTTGACATCAGGATGGTATTTGCGGGCTAGTTTTCGATATGCTTTTTTGATCTCATCAGCTGAGGCTGTCTTATCAGTGCCAAGCACTTTATAGTAATCTACAAAAGCCATAAATTATACTTGTTTTTTTGTATTAAAGTTAACAATAATTACCCATAAAATGTTTATTCTGAAGGTCATTTTACCGTATAAAAAAAGCAAGTAAACTTTTGTTCACTTGCTTTTTTTATACGGTAAAATAATTTTAATTACAGCGGATAATTCGGTCTTATTCCTTATTGGTGTCAACAACGAGGCGATTTTCCCGATTGGCAATTTGCCATGCAGTAAAGAATGCAAGTTGCTCGCGCTTTACCATCAAGGGAAAATCGATCTTGTCATAGGTGTCCGCAGGTGTGTGATAGTCCGGATGCAATCCCGAAAAATAAAAGACTGAGGGTATACCTTTTTTTGCAAAGTTGTAATGATCTGAACGATAATACAAACGCATGGGATCCTTTGGATTGTCATAGGTGTAGTCGATCTCCATTTTCGTATGCATCTCATTCTCATTCTTATTGATTTGATACAACTCCGAGCTCAATTTATCCGAACCAATCGCATGGATGTAATTGTGATTTCCTTTGAGATGCTTATCGTCGACACGACCAATCATATCAATATTAATGCAGGCTACAGTATTTTTCAATGGGAACACTGGATTTTCGGTATAAAATTTGGATCCTAATAATCCTTTTTCCTCTGCAGCGTAGGTAATGAACAAGATACTGCGCCTAGGGCCATTTCCAGCAGATTTAGCCTTTGAAAAAACACGTGCCAACTCGAGAACAGCCGTTGTGCCCGAGGCATTGTCATCGGCCCCAAAGAAGATATTTCCTTTGGAATCTATTCCATCATGGTCATAGTGGCCTCCAATCACCACGACTTCATCTTTTTTATCTGTTCCTTCCAGGTAACCAAGAATATTTGGGTCAGTTAGAGTAGTGGCATTGGTGCCAAACTCGGCTTTAAAATTAGTAGGAATAACAAAAGAACTTGGCTGTCCAGATCGATTAATCTTTGAAACTATAGCGGCAAGGTTAGTTCGCGCTAGATTCAAAACATAGTTGGCTGCATGATCAGTAATATTGACAACAGGGATCATAGGCGACTTCTCCGGTGCGGGCTGATCTATCGCTAAATTATAGCGTCCTTCTGTAGCCCGGTCTCCAGCATCTTCCAAAAGTTGAGATAATTGACTGTTAATAGCCAATATCATCTTAGGATTGTGTTTAAGGATTTCCTTAACTTTTTTATTTCTGGTTGTCGACCAGTTAGACGGAGTCTTTGTGCTGCTAATCCATGAATTACCCTTTTCATCCGTTGGTTCATGCTCATTGATTAGCATAACAATCTTATTATGGAGATCCATACCAGCGATATCCGAATATTGGGGATCATCAATACCATAGCCAATAAAAACAATTTCACTACCCTCGAAAAACTTGTTTTCATTGTTGCCAATGACAAAAATATCTTTGCCATGTTGAAAAGGTCTCTCATTAATACTAAATTGCTTTACCTTGAAGCTATTTCGAATAAGCTGCAGGGGTTGGAAATAAGACCCATTGACAGGTGCAGTAAGGCCATATTTTTTAAATTCATTGGCAATATATTCTGCAGCCAGGCGTCCGCCTTTTTGCCCCGTTCCTCTGCCTTCAAAATCAACAGAAGCTAAGGTGCGTAGATGCTTTTGCGTAGATTCTACTGTGATTTCCTCCGCATATTTACTGTTTACGTCCTGTGCTTTAGCACAGCTCATCAGCACGCATGCGATCCAAAGCAGGTTGTATATTTTTTTCATTGTTTATTTTTTACTGTTACTAGTTTGTAAGCTTTATCTTGAGTTTTCAGTTGGCTCCACCGCCGCTATCTTCTTACAGATAGATGTAAGCACGTTCAGTATCTGCACAATATATAAAAAAAAGCGGATGAAAAGTATTGTTTACCTTTCATCCGCATCTTAAAATATGTTAATTTATTAACAGCTACAAGCGATTTTGTCTACCCGATTAGCGTGACGGCCACCTTCGAATGCTGTGTTTATAAATGTATTGATAATCTTTTTAGCAAGCTCAAGATCGATAAAACGTGCTGGGATACACACTACGTTAGCATCATTATGCTGACGGGCCAAAGCAGAGATTTCCTCTAACCAACAGATAGCAGCACGAATATTTTGGTGTTTATTGGCTGTGATGGCAACTCCATTTGCACTGCCACAAATTAAAACTCCGGCATCTGCTTCTTTATTTTCCACTGCTGATGCAACTGGGTGTGCGAAATCTGGATAGTCAACTGAGTCTGGAGAATTTGTCCCAAAATCTGTTACTTCATAACCCAGTTCTTTCAAAAAGCTTACCAAAGCTGTTTTGTAGTCAAAACCCGCGTGGTCACTTCCAATTGCAATTTTCTTTACGCTGCTCATTTTTATTGTTATTTTATTTTTCTTGTGCTAATTTTTTTCTTTTAACATCCGCAGAAACCATAATACTGATTTCATATAATAGGAACATTGGTGCCGCAACTGTCAGCATGGTGATTATATCTGCCGAAGGTGTAATAACCGCAGCTATCACTAAAATAATGACTGTTGCATAACGACGGCTGGCTCGCATAAATTCCGGAGTCATAATACCGATTTTAGAGAGAATAAATACCAGTATCGGAAGTAGGAAGACAATACCACAGCCCAATGTTAAAGTTGAAATGGTCGAAAGGTAATTATCAATGGTAATCTGGTTGACGATTTCATCACTCAGCGATACATTTGCTAGAAAGTTGATGGATAATGGTACAACAATGTAGTATCCGAAGAGTGCCCCTAAAATAAACAATAGCGAAGCATAAAATACAAACCCACGGGCAGATCGTCTTTCTACGTCTGTTAATGCTGGTTTTACAAATAACCAGATTTCAAAAAGAAGATAAGGAAAGCCCATCATCAAAGCCATCAATAAACAGGAGTTTATCTGAAGCATAAATTGACCTGCTAGTTCAGTATTGATGATATTAAAAGGAATTTTTTTTACACAAAAGTCTGCCAGATTAAAAGCGTCGGCTGCTTTACACATCATGCGATAGGTCCAAAAATTTAGATTTTTTGGCCCCATGATGATATCGTTGAATACGAAATCATAGAATGTAAAAGCAATACCTGCAAAGATACAGATCGCAATTGCTGAACGGACCAAATGCCATCTTAAAACCTCAAGGTGGTCAAAGAACGACATCTCTGCTTCTATGTTCTTCCCTTTATCTTTAATAGCTTGTATAAGATCTTTCGAATTAGGTGTACTCATAAAAATTGTTTGGAAACAAAAATACCATTCTTATTGTAAAGAATGGTATTTTTTATGTGTGTAAAGATAATTTTATTTAATCTTCTACAGGATATTCAGTTAGGTCGAAAGTTTCCATAAACTTCGTTGTGAAATTACCTGCTCTAAAATTAGGATCACGCATCAATCTTAAGTGCAAAGGGATGGTTGTTTTGATTCCTTCAATGACAAATTCGCTTAGTGCTCTTTCCATAGTGCTGATTGCTTCCTCACGCGTTTGTGCCACAGTGATTAATTTCGCAATCATCGAATCGTAATTAGGCGGAATGGTGTATCCTGAATATACATGGGTATCTACACGTACTCCATGCCCACCTGGTGAGTGAAAGTTCGTGATCTTACCTGGAGAAGGGCGGAAGTTATTAAAAGGATCTTCTGCATTGATACGACATTCAATGGCATGCATCTGCGGTTCATAATTTTTTCCCGAGATAGGAATTCCTGCTGCCACTTTAATCTGTTCTTTGATCAAATCAAAATTGATGACTTCTTCCGTTACTGGATGTTCTACCTGGATACGGGTATTCATTTCCATAAAGTAGAAGTTACGATGTTTGTCAACCAGGAATTCGATCGTACCAGCGCCCTCATAGTTCACCGCTTTGGCACCTTTGACAGCAGCTTCACCCATTTCGGCTCTCAACTCAGGAGTCATGAATGGAGATGGAGATTCTTCGATCAATTTTTGGTGACGGCGTTGAATTGAGCAGTCACGTTCAGATAGGTGACATACAGTGCCAAATTGATCACCTACAATCTGGAATTCAATATGACGAGGTTCTTCTACATATTTTTCAAGGTAGATTCCATCATTACCGAAAGCCGCAGCTGATTCAACACGTGCAGAATCCCACGCCGGTTCGAATTCTTCATCTTTCCAAATGATACGCATTCCACGACCACCACCACCAGCAGTTGCTTTGATGATAACAGGATAACCGATTTCATTTGCTAATGAAATGCCTTCTTTTACATTTGATATCAAACCTTCAGATCCGGGCACTGTAGGAACACCAGCTTTTTTCATGGTATCCTTAGCACGGGATTTATCACCCATTTTCTCGATCTGTTCGGCTGTAGCACCAATAAATTTGATGCCATATTCTGCACATATCGCTGAAAAGCGCGCATTTTCGGATAAGAAACCATATCCTGGATGGATTGCATCAGCATTTGTCAGTTCGGCAGCAGAAATAATATTCGGAATGTTTAAGTAAGAGTCTCTACTTGGAGGAGGACCGATACAAACGGCTTCATCCGCAAATCTTACGTGTAGGCTATCTCGGTCAGCAGTAGAATATACTGCAACACTTTTGATACCCATTTCACGACAGGTACGGATAATGCGCAGGGCAATCTCTCCTCTATTTGCAATTAATATTTTTTTGAACATTGTCTTGAATTATGAAGTTTGCAAAAAAATGTAGCCCTTTGGAGGCTACATATATTCATTTACGCAATTGTAAATTATTTAGGCTCAACTAAGAATAATGGCTGGTCGAACTCAACAGGTTGAGCATCTTCTACCAAAATCTTAACGATTTTACCTGAAACTTCAGATTCAATTTCGTTGAATAATTTCATTGCTTCAACGATACATAATACAGAACCTGTATTGATATCATCACCAACATTGATGAAAGACGGTTTGCCAGGTCCTGCCGAACGGTAGAATGTACCGATCATTGGTGATTTGATTGTAATCAAGTTTGCATCTGCATTTGCGGCTGGCGCTGCAGGACTAGCTACAGGAGCTGGTGCCGCTGCTTGCGCAACTTGAGGAGCAGCGATAGGGGCAACAGCAGGAACAGAAGCTGTCACATACGTAGGCTCTTGATTTGTTTTTATTGTAATTTTAAAATCTTGCTCTTCAATCGAGACTTCATTCACACCTGATTTTGAAACGAATTTAATCAAGTCCTGAATTTGTTTGATATCCATACCCATAGTATTCTAGGTTTTGTTTGTTTCTAAAAAATTCTAACTGTCAAAAGTAATAAATTATACCATAAAATGGACAATTAATACGCCCATTTTAAATAGATGGATCCCCAAGTGAAACCACCGCCGAAAGCGGCAAGGATAAGATTATCTCCTTTCTTCAATTGCGATTCCCATTCCCATAAACACAAAGGGATTGTACCACTTGTTGTGTTACCATATTTTTGAATGTTCACCATGACCTTCTCATCCGGCAATCCCACGCGCTCTGCTGTAGCATCAATGATACGTTTATTGGCCTGATGAGGTACCAACCACGCGATATCTTCCGATTTAAGATTGTTTTTGACCATCACTTCGTGCGCAACATCTGCCATATTGGTTACCGCGAATTTAAATACTGTGCGGCCTTCTTGATAGGCATAGTGCAATCCTGCATCTACCGTTGCATGCGAGGCTGGGTTAAGTGATCCACCACCTTTGATATTCAAAAATTGTCCACCAGAACCATCGGTTTTTAAAATTGCATCTTGTATACCTAAACCCTCTTCATTAGGTTCCAATAGGACACAACCACAACCATCACCAAATAGGATACAGGTATTGCGGTCTTGATAATTGATGACCGAAGACATTTTGTCTGCACCGATAACGAGTACTTTTTTATGTGTACCGGCAATGATAAATTGCGTTGCCGTGTTCAAACCGAATAAAAATCCTGAGCATGCAGCCTGAAGATCAAATCCCCAAGCATTGGTCGCTCCAATTTTATCGGCAAGAATATTAGCTGTGGCAGGGAACAGCATATCTGGAGTACTGGTACAAAAGATGATGAGATCAATATCTGTAGCAGCTATGCCTCTTTTTTTCAATAAACCTTGAACGGCAGGTACAGCAAGATCTGAAGTAGCAAGCCCTTCGCCTTTTAAGATGCGACGCTCTTTGATTCCCGTTCTGGAAACGATCCACTCGTCGTTAGTGTCGACCATTGTTTCCAATTCTTTGTTGGTTAGGATGTAATCCGGAACGTAACCATTTACAGCCGTAATTGCGGCGTGAATCTTTGACATAAATATTCTAATTGAAAATAGATCTGATGCTGTCAATGAACTTAGACTCGATCATATCTCTTGAAAATAAAACCATATTTTTAATGGCCTCAGGTGTCGAAATACCGTGGCCAATAATGACAGGAGCATTTACTCCCAGGATGGGGCTACCGCCGTACTGTTCGTAGTTGAATCGGTCGAAAAAATCATCTTTAAAACCCTTTTTCAACGTTACTACATAAAATGATTCTGCAAGTTTCAAGACGACATTTCCTGTAAATCCATCACAGACATATACGTCCGCATGGTCACTGAACAGGTCGCGACCTTCTGCATTTCCGATAAAGTTAATTTTGTCGTTGGCTTTTAGTAGGGGGTAGGTAGAGGTTGTTAGGATGTTTCCTTTTTCTTCTTCTTCTCCGATATTCAATAATCCGACTTTAGGGTTGGATACATTGAACACATGTTCGGCAAAGACACTTCCCAAGATTGCAAATTGGTTCAACATCTCTGGTTTACAGTCCGCATTTGCGCCGACGTCCAATAAGATCCCGAAGCCTGATTTCAATTTGGGTACGATGGATGCTATAGCAGGACGCAATACGCCTGGGATAGCTTTAACGCTGAACATCGAGCCCACGAGCATAGCGCCGGTGTTACCAGCAGAAGCAAATGAGTCGATTTCTTTGTTTTTTAAATAGTCAAACCCCTTCGCAATACTTGAGTTGGGTTTTTGAGCTATTGCTTTGGTTGGATGTTCACCCATCGCAATAATTTCTGGAGCTTCAACATATTCAAAGTCAGATGAATTTCCTCCGGCTTGATTGATTAATTGTTTTGTCTCTTCAGTTTTACCAAAAAGGACTATTTTTTGGTCTCCAGTAAGCTGCTTTTGTGCTTCAATAGCACCTGTTATCGTTGCTTTAGGAGCATAATCTCCTCCTAAAATATCTAAACCAATCTTCATCCGTTATTATTTAGTAAATCAATAATACGCAAAAAACATCCCAAAGTAAAGCAAATTTCTGAAATAGTGCTTGTCTGGGATGTTTTGGCGTTATGAAAGGTTTACCTTAGACAACAGCTGTATTTTCAATGATCAATTTACCGTTGTAGTACAAATTTCCGTCTACAGTATATGCACGGTGAGGTAAATGAACTGCGCCAGTTTCTTTACATACTGTCAAGCTTGGAGCTTCAGCTTTATAATGTGTTCTTCTTTTGTCTCTTCTTGATTTAGAAGTCTTACGTTTTGGATGTGCCATCTCGTATTCTTGTTTTAGTTATTTTTAATATTTCTCAATGCTTCCCAACGTGGGTCGATAATTTCTTCTTCTTTTTGTTCCTCTGATTCTGGCTCGCTTGTGAATAATGCGAGCATCTCAGGATCACATTGTATGCCTTCTCCCTGCTCTTCACATTTGACGATATAGGGAACAGCTAAATTAATGTATTCATACAATAGCTCAGCTATATCCAACTCATGGTCGCTTTTGGATAAAATCAATACCTCTTCGGTGTTATCTGTCCAATCTTCATCCGTGAATTTGACTAATATCCGCTCTTGAATTGAAATCGGTGACATAAACTCTTTTAAGCAGGTATCACAAGTCAACTGAATTTCACCTTGGATATCAAAATGCAATATCAACAGGTTCTCCTGTTTTTGCAACTCAACTTCTGCTTCCAGATTGCCATCTTTTACAATCGAATGTTCGTAGCAGTCAAAGAACTTTTTATTAATGTCAAACTCAAAATTGTGCTTTCCAGCGTTGAGCCCCGAAAAGGGAATTCTATATTGTTTTAGATGTTTCACAATCTTGCATTTGAGCCTGCAAAGGTATGTATAAAATCATTAGGATCGAAATATTTTTTTAAATATTCTAAGGCCAAGCTTTATACCTACCAATGATAGGGCTTATTCATAATAATTTTTGCCTAACTCTATCTTTTCGCGCCCATTTGCCATGCGCCATTTATTCGTGTCGCGCAGCGAATAAGCGCAGCCGCAATACTCCTGCATATAGAATTTCTCCTTCTTGGAGACTTCCAACATACGAGCCGATCCACCTTTCTTACGCCAGTTGAAGGTCCAATATTCCATACCTTCATGGCGCGAAGCCGCACGTAAGCCGCAATCGTTGATTTGCTCCATATTTTTCCAGCGTGAAATGCCCAGTGAACTTGAAATCACATCAAAGCCATTCGCCGCTGCATACTCCGCTGTTTTTTCAAAACGCATATCAAAACACATCGTGCAGCGAATACCTCTCTCCGGCTCTTGTTCCATCCCCTTGGCTAAATCAAACCAATGGTCTACATCATAATCTGCATCAATAAAAGGAATATGATGTTTTTCTGCAAATCGAATGTTCTCGTCTTTGCGTAAATCATATTCTTTGCGTGGATGAATATTGGGATTGTAAAAATAAATCGTAAAATCGATATCTGAAGCAATAAGTGCTTCCATTACTTCTCCAGAACAAGGAGCACAGCAGGAGTGTAAGAGTAATTTCTTGCCTTCTCCAGGTAACGTCAATGTCTCCCTTACAAATTCCTTATTTTCCATAATCGTATATGCTAACAAAAACAAAGGCAATTTTAATCAAAAAGTAGCGAATTGACAAATATTTCCGTTTTACTTTGAAGGGGCTGCCCTTAAAAGAATCATATAAATTCATTTATTTTCTACATATATTAGTAGATTTGTATGTTTAACGCAATACGCTATTTTTAATAAAAAAAATATGAAATTTTCGTTTCAATCCTGTATTATTATAGTATTCATCAGTATTATAGGTTTTGTTTCCTGTAAGAAATTGGATGATGAACCAACCAACGAAGGACGAATCACGCAGATATCGAGATTGTATATCTCTTTTTTAGATTATGATCCGAATAATTCTTCCCTGAAAAATATGATGATTGTTGATCCAGCAGATACCAACAATTTGGATAATATCTATCAATATCTATCTCCGGCTAAAGGGGGCGGGCCAATTCTCTTTGATGCGAATGCCAAGGCTGTTTTCCAGGCAAGTATTACTCCGCAGGATACATTTATACAGGTTATCCCATTTGCAAATGATATCTATGGTATTCCCGGTACTTCAGGTGCAATTGGATACCGAGGTTTTACAAATGTCAGGGGCTTGGCCTACTACACTTTTTCGCAACAAAATAGTGCTACTTCAGCTACAACCATTCCTTTTCTTTTAGCCGTGACAAACCGCGGAGCCGGTAGCTCCATGTTGTATGCCGTAAGTACGCCTACTGGGAAGGTCGGCTCGAAGGGGGGAGCCCCTATTATTGACAAGCAGATCAACTTAGGAACTATTGTACCTACGTCGCTGACGTTGCTCAATGGTAGCAATAATAATGATAAGTTAGTGCTTATTGGCTTTGATAGGGAAGGAACAACAAATAAAAGTGGATTTGCGGTTTATGCCAATCTACAACAACAATTGATTAATCAGGCGCGTGATACAATTGTCGATTCAGATAAATTCAAGCCTATGATGAAAGTCTATATCAAAGGAAGAACCCAATTGGGCCCCGTATCTTATGCACCCAATAAGGGCTTACTAGCGGTAACATCGGGTAAAGAAGTATTATTTTTTAAAGATCCTAAAGCATTGTTTAGTGGGACTACAGACAAAACAGATGTAGAGCCTGATTATGTTGTCGGTGGCGCAAATACGGGATTAGAAAAACCTTGGGGAGTAGCGATTGATGACCGGGCCAACGAAGGAAAATTCTTTTATGTTTCTGATCTAACGAATCGTACAATTTCACGCTTTCCATTGTTAAATGAAGGTGATATTAAACCCGATATCACAGCGAAAACGTACGGAACTCTAAATCCAAATTATATCTTTTTGGATGGTCGCTCGACTACAAACTTTTAATAAATAGTTTAAGCAAGCAGTTCAAACAGTGTTTTGATTTCCTGTTGCTTGCTTGAACTTTCATGCTCTTCGTAGGCAGACATCAAATTTCGTAAAGCACGTTTAATGATTGTGACATTATCGCAGGGATAGGTAAACGCGCTATCTGGATATAGGTTCAGTTGCTTCAGAAATGAATTTACATCACTTTTTTGCATTACCTGACCCCGGTTAAATGCATTGATGTAAAATAAAACTTGTTCATTCCCTTCTTCGTCCATATCCATATACGCCAACACAAAATGCTTTGGTAAATTAATCCCATAGATTGGAATGTCCAGTTTCTGTGCAATGATGCTGTAGATGCAGGATAAGGTTAGGGGATTTCCTTTTTTGGTGTCCAGCACCTGACCAATATAGGAGTTCTGTGGGTGATGATAGTCCTTCGTATTTCCTGCTAAGCCGAAAGACCCAAAAAGAACATGATTCATCAGGTTCACTTTTTCCAGCGGAGTCATGTCGTAATGAAGACCTCGCCATACCTCAGTTTTGAGGTCTTCTATCGCCAAAACAATTTTATGGTTTTCATAGGAAGGATATTGATAATTATTGAGGATAATTAATCCTTCCAGTAGGTTGAATGAGTTGCTCAGGTTCCATATTTGTAACTCATTTTTGGTCCGATCAAACTGAATTTCATGAATGATATTTTCTAGACGGCCCTGTACATGGGGATCAAAGCTCGATTCCCAAAATCTTTCCAAATGGGGTATGATCTCAGGACCTTGACTTTTTAATTGGTGTTCAATTTCCTGAACAATCTGTTGGTCGGTGTCGTCCAACAGCGATACTAGCGATTTCAACTCTCTCTCATTCATCCTAACGAAGTTAAAAAATTGATTCGAGAAATAATATAAAAAAATCCCCCCAGTAATTTGCTTACCGGGTAGGGATTATTCAGGTTAATTTGGCGTACAATTATTTGAGCTGACCATCCAGCATATTCACAATTCTTTTGCCGTATTCTGCATTCTTTTCCGAATGCGTTACTTGTATGATCGTCACACCGTCATCGTTGAGCTGTTTGAATAGATCCATAATTTCTTCACCCTGTTTGGAGTTTAAATTCCCTGTAGGTTCATCGGCCAGTAATAATTTAGGCGAACCTGCCAATGCACGTGCAATACCGACAATCTGTTGTTGACCACCGGATAACTGCGCTGGAAATAGGTCTTTCTTTCCAACGATGCCAAAACGATCGAGCATATCGGCCACAATGGCTTTTCTTTCTTTGCTTGAAATGTCTTTATAAATCAAGGGCGTTTCGATATTTTCGTATACAGTCAATTCATCCAAGAGATGATAGGCCTGAAATACATAGCCAATATGGGACTGGTAAAGCTGCGTTCTTTTTTTCGCTTTCATTTCCAATACATTCTCGCCCATAAAAAAATACGCCCCCTCGTCAGGTTCATCAAGCATGCCGATAATATTCAGCAGAGTAGATTTTCCAGACCCCGATGGACCCATGATGGAGATAAAATCGCCTTCAGCAATATCGAGACTTACATCTTTAAGGACGAATGAGCGTGTGCCACCTACATTATACCACTTGAATAAATTTTTTAATTGTATCATTTTTTAATATTGAGATCTTAGATATTCGTATTTATATTTTTTCTAGTAGCCACAATTGGTATTCGATTGCAGCGTAAGGACTGGCATTGGTTCTCTTCATTTTTTATTATTCTTCCCGCAGACTGTCTACTGGATTTGTTTTTGCGACTTTTATAGATTGAAAGCTGATGGAAAATAATATCAACATAAATATGCATAATATTGGAATCAAAAACGACCACCAGGATAGCTGTATATGATAGGCGAAATTGGAAAGCCATTTGTTCATAAGCATATAGGCTATTGGAATTGCTATCCCGATTCCGATAACAAAGAGCTTGAAAAAAGGCTTGTTTAGTTGAACAAAGAGTAAGTGTACCGATGCTCCCAGTACTTTTCGGATGCTCATTTCCTTTTTTCGTAATGCCGCCTGATACGCTGCCATGCTGAACAGCCCTAAGGCCGCGATGATAACCGAAAGGCTTGTGAAACTATTAAAAGCAGTCTGTAATTCTTGCTGCTTTCTGTGCTGTAAAGCATATTGCTCATCCATAAAAGAATAATCAAGGGGCAAATCTTTTGCACTTGGGTTTTTTGACCATTCTTGTTTGACCGTATTGATGGCCTGATCAACCATTCCTCGTTTTGTTTTAACCATGAGTGTGGTTTGAAAGCGCATACTGCCACATTCACTTTTAAATGAATAGAGGGTCGGTTGAACTACATTTTCAAAGCCATAAGCTTTACTGTCTTTGACCAGACCAACAATTTCAAAGTTGACATCACAGCCCTTTATTTTTACGCCTATGGGGTTTGCAAGTCCTAAATTTTTGGCAGCAGATTCGTTGATGACCGCATAGTTCGATAGCGAGTCGCGGAGCAACTGGTCCATGGACAGGTTGATATTCCCCGCTAGATGAGGGATATTTAATGTCTTGAAATATCCAGGATCAATACCGACATGTGCAAATGAAACGGTTTTTTGAATATAGGAAAAATCCTTTTTCGGAGGCTGTTCGCCTTCCCCTGGGATATTTGTCGCTGATGCGACTGAGGCAATACTCCGATCATTCTCTAACAGACGTTTTAATTGTTGATAAGAACCATCGATTTTATTATCGTAATACATACCGACACCTCTGAAATTGACGACCTGTGCAGGTTCAAATCCTTTATCCGCCTGCTGCATATAATTTAGCTGTGCTCGAATAACTAGCATGCCCGAAATAAATAGGATGGCCATACTGATTTGGAAAGTTAGCAATGCGTTGCGAAATGTGCCCTTTTTGAGATTAGAAGTCAGTCCACCTTTTAGGAGATTGACAGATTTGAAGCCAGAGAGTACGATAGCTGGATATATTGCCGATAGAACCGTTGTCATTAGTACGGCAATAGCAAGTTGGGCGATTGTTTCCGAACTCAAAATATAGCCTTTAAGGTCATCATTGAACCATTTTTGAAGGATATTTCCTGTGAGGGCCAAAGTGACAACAGTTAGGACTGCCGCACTGAATGTCAGAATAAATACTTCCAGCGCCAATTGTCTGACGATAGCCCAGCGGGAGCTTCCCAGTATTTTTTTGAGTGCAAGTTCCTTAATGCGTTGATCCGCCTGTGCCATAATCATGTTGGCAAAATTGGCTGAGGCGAGTAAGAGAATCAAAACAGAGAGAATACCAATAATCCACGTAATGATATAAGCCGTGTTACTTCCCGTTTTTGGCCGAAGGTGAAGGTTGGTCAATGGATCCAGATAGATCATCCCTTTGGTATAACTAGAGGAGCGAATTTTATCTTTCGGTGCGATTTCTTTCTGGTAAAGCGCATTGATGCGACCCGTCAACTTCGCGATATCCGTACCGGGCCGAACCTGAATAAAAGTTTGATACAAAAAAGGATTGTTATCGGCAAAGAGATCCTGCGGTTCACGGATAAAAAGGAGATCATAATCAATTATGGATAGACCTTTTTCTTTGATGGTGCCATAAATCGTCTCGTGCACACCTAGAGCAAGGCTTTGAGCTGGAATCGAATGGGGACTGTCGAAATTTAGGTCCTCTTTTTTGAATAGTTGTTCGGCGATATGGCTTTTGACCATGGTCGCATCCTTTTGTTCCTTGTTTTTGTAGAGTGGCCCAGTTGCATTTTCGATTTGAAAGATGCGTGCCGCAGAGGAGTCAATGAGCGCAGCATTTTTAATAAGGACTGTATTTTCACCAAAAAGGGGATAACTGCCGTAGTTGTAGACTATTTTTCGACCTGCATAGATGATTTCAGGTAAATTTTGTTTTAACAAAGCAGCCATAGCAGGCGAGGTCTCATCTGTAAAAGCGCCTTCGGCTTCCAAACCAATTTGATAGATATCCTTGAAATGTGGATTCCATGTATCATAACTCGTTTCGCGATTGATGTATTGATACGAAAGGATAAAACCTGTAAAACCAAGGGTCAGTCCGATAATGTTCAAAAATGTGAAACCCTTATTTTTTAAAAGTTTACGCCAAGCCAGTTTGAAATCATTTTGTGCCATTTTACGCTGGATATGTATGTTTAAACCAATTCGAACTATTTCACCTAATTAAAAATGCAATCCCCTTGCCATTGTTGTAATTGTTTTGCTATAAGTGTCTTATGTTGTGTTTATCTTGTTTTTGGATGTCCGATTTCGGACAGTTTTCGTTCGCAATCGAACATTTATTCCCCTTTAGCCATTGGCATTGCCCTCCACGCAACAGGCAAGCAATGACCAAGGCAACAAGCACCAATTTTTAAGATCTTCTGACTTTATTCATCTCTTAGACTATCGACGGGGTTGGTCCTGATAGCCTTCCAGGTCTGATAACTAATGGTACCTAAGGCGATGAGGACAGCGCCCATGCCCGCCAGAAAAAAGTATATCCAGTTGATATCTATTTTATAGTTGAAGTCTCTGAGCCATTGGTTCATTGCCCACCACGCAACAGGTGAGGCAATAACCAAGGCAACAAACACCAATTTTATAAAGTCTCCGGACATCAGTTTCAGTAATCTCATCGTACTTGCGCCAAGCACCTTCCGCACACCGATTTCTTTTGTCCGCTGTTGTGTCACATAGGTGGCTAGTCCAAAGAGACCGAGGGCAGCCACAAAAATGGCGACGATTGCAAAACAGCTGAATATATTTTTCGTCCGTTCAACATCTTGATAAAGGGAAGCAAAGCCCTCATCCAAAAAACTGTAATTGATCTTTTGATTGGGTGAAAATTTATTCCATACACTGTTAATTCCGTTCAGGGTCTCCTGTAGGTTTTCGGGTTTAACTTTAATGGATAAAAGTGAGGGATAACCCCGTAATACCATACATAAGCCAGCGTACCCTTTACCTTTCAGCGACTCAAAAATAAAATCGTTCACAACACCAACGACTGTCCAGGTATCGCCATTGGTTATTTTTGCTCCGATGGGATTTTTTAATCCCAGGTCATTCGCCAATTTTTGGTTGATGATGGCAGCCGTGCTGTCTGTGGCCATTTTGGGATCGAAATTTCTACCTTTGGTCAGTTGCAATCCGAAGGTCTCAAGGTAATCCTGGTCAATCTCCCAGAACTGTCCCTGTGTGGCCATATCGATCTCCCGTCTGCCCTCATTCCAAAATGGGTTGCCGTTTCTTTTGGCACCATCAATGGGAACTGGAATAAAATCGCCTAAGGAAACGGAACTTACATTTGCAATGGACTTCAACTCATTTTTAAGGCTTGGGATCTGATTCCCCAATGTACCAATACCTCGGAGGATAATGACCTGTTCCTTTTTGAAACCTAAATCTTTTTCAAGGATATAACGTATCTGTTGATTGGTCACCAAGGCACTTACAATAAGGATGATGGATGTAGCAAACTGAAAGACGACAAGGCCATTTCTGAATAATGAAGATTTGGCTCCGGTGGTCTTGTTTTTCAATGCGGCAATCGGTTTAAATCGGGATAGATACAAAGCTGGATAGATTCCGGCCAGGCTGCCGATGAACAGTATTGCCAACAATAATGATGGGAAAAAGTAAGGGGATGTCCATGGGATGGTCAGGGACTTATTGGCGAGACTGTTGAATATGGGCAACAAAACCCAGCTCAACAATAGACCAACAAGCAAAGACAATACACTATAACAAATCGCCTCGAGCAGGAATTGTCCGATCAATAATGTCCTTGTCGAACCAATTGTCTTCCGGATGCCAATTTCTTTGGCCCGTGTAGCGGCATTGGCGGTCGATAGGTTAATAAAATTGATACACGCTATCAAAAGAATAAACAATGCGACGATGGCAAAAGTCCAGACCATGCGGATATCTCCCCGATTCAATATACTGACTTTATCGTCATCGATATCGGAAGACTTCAAATGGATGTCAAGTGCATTTTGTAAGTTGATTTTTGCCTGTTCGAATAAAGGATTGAGCTTGCGCCCTGATTTTTTATATTCAGGTAAATAGTGCGCTTTATAATTTCTTAAAATCTCCTTTTCGGTTTGTTCAATATTAACTTGCGGCTTTAATTTAACGTAGACTGTGTAATTGTTACTGAGCCATTGGTTCTGTTCGCCGGGATAAAAGGGTTCGCCTGCGAGCGACATGAAAAAGCTATAACCTGCTAAAGTGGAGTTTTTGGGTATATCTTCGATCACGCCGGTAATGGTATAGAGTTTGGATCTGTTATTGTTCAGATAAATGGTCTGTCCAATAGGATCATTTTTAAAGTATTTTTCCGCTTTACTTTTCGTAATGACAAGTGTATTGGGTTGATCCAATGCATGGGCAAGAGTTCCTGAAACCATGGGTGTCGGAAACATGTCAAGAATAGATTGATCAATATACACAAAGCCATCATCATAAAAGCTTTGCGGGTTATCATTCAGGGAGAGCTGGTTACTTCCTGCGCCAAATAAAGGGTTAGGGAGTATCCGGCCTGTTTGTTCTATGGAAGGAATTTCAGCTTTCAGTGTCGGGGCAACGGGAGCCGAGAGTGATACCCAACGTTGAATTTTACCTTCGATCGGAAGCTGAACGACGAGACGATAGGTGCGATCCATTGCTGGATAGAACTTGTTGTAGCTGGTCTCATGCTTGATATACAGTACGATGAGCATACAGACTGCAATACCAAAAGCAAATCCCCCGATCTTTATAAAAGAATAGAGCTTATTTTTTGCCATGTTTCGCCAAGCGACCTTAAGACTATTTCCTATCATAACAATACATTTTTAACATCTTATTGATCGGTAATCGACCGGTCAATCTAGACATTAGACTGAAGTCAATTGTATTGCCGTTTTATTAAGTTGCTGTTTTTCAGTGTTTTGTTTTGTTTGTTGGATTTTGTGGCTGTACGATATCGAACAGTTTTTCGTCCAATACCGCACAGATCATCTTATTAAAGGGCTCTAGGAAAGTATCCTAATCCTTAATCTGTTTTAGTTGGAGGTGCTCGCAGAGTTCGAGCATCATTTTGGCCGGATCTGTATCGATGGCCAGAGCAATCAAGTACATTTCATCTAAACGTAATTTAGCGGTCTCAGTCATGGTCAATTCATTGATTCTCGCTTTACTTAATCCTGTTTTGCGGGCAATCTGGGATTTATTCACAGATTTCTTCGCTAAAAAATCGCCTAGTTTTGTCATCCTTTTATTTAATAATCTGTCCTTTTGTATAGATAAAGATAGATAATGTTATTTTTATTTATACAAATGTTTTTGTTTTTGAAATATTTTCTATTTCTTTGTATCGAAAATCTATATGATTTCAATGTGTGAATGATGAAAACAGCGAAAATCCAAAAAACTTATACCAATTATAAACTTTCATTCCCTTTAGCTAAATAACAGTTTGCACTATTTAAATTTCGCACACCTACGGCTTATTTTTTATTATTCATCCCGTAAACTATTGACGGGATTGATGCGGGCCGTCTGGAATATCCGGACAGCAATAATCGTTAACGTCGTCAAACCCATAAATAATCCCGTGAAAACAAAGAGAGCAATCGGAACATCGATATGGTAGTAAAAATTTTCCAGCCATTTGTGCGTAAACCACCATGCTATGGGGAAGGCGATTAGAATCGCAATCAGCAAGAGCACGATAAAGGATCTGGAAATCATATAGCTGATCGTATTTACCGAAGCACCGAGCACTTTACGGATACCGATTTCTTTTACCCGTCGTTCTAACGTATAAATGGCAATGGCTACGATCCCTAAGATAGCAATCAGCATACTGGCTCCTGTAAAAAGTGCCAATTGCTGGTACTGCTTTTTCTCTTTGTTATATTGATGCTGCACCTGATCTTCCTGCCAGTTGAATTGCGCGATCCGATTAGGGAAAAAGTGGTTCCAGGTGCTGTTTACCAGTGCTAAAGCTTCCTTTTTCTTACCTTCTTGCACGCGGATAAGCATGCAGCTGCCTTCCCATTCATTTTGCGCTTTAATCACAAAAGGACCGATCGGAAACTTTAAACTTGCTCCGTTGAACTCTTTAAATACGCCTACAGGTGTATTGTTTAAAGGCTCATTGCTCTTATTAAGTTTTAAAGACAGCCGCTGGGCGGTCTGTTCGGAAACGAGCATATTGGTAAGTACCCGTTGTCCGGCCTGAATCGAATCTGTAAACGGTCTATCCAGCGCATAGTCCGCACTTAAAGGCCGGCCATTAAGGAGTTTTATGCCCATTGTTTTGATGTAATCATAATCCGCATAGACAAATACCACTGGGAGTTCTTTGTTCGGATTGTTAGGGTCTGCTACTGTTTTAAAATCCACACTACCACTAAAGGGCGTCCAGCTTGTGAGACTGACCGAAGAGATGTACGAATGTTTTAATAGCTCCTGTTTGAAGGCCTGATCCTTCCCCTCCCAGGAGGTATAATTGATAGCCAAGAGATTTTTGGGCTCATAGCCAAGATCTTTGTTGTACAGATAGTGCAATTGCGCCCGCATGGACATCATACAGATCGCTACGACGATGGCAATGGCAAACTGGAAAATCACCAATACTTTGGTAAATGCCATATTTAGGGGGAGCTTGAAGAAAGAAAGCTGTTTCCGAAGTTCTAGGGACGGATGTGTTTTTGATAGTGACAAGGCTGTAGGTATGCTACAAATCCAGCCCAGAACGATCCACATAGATAGCAGTCCAACAAACATGAAGAAGGAATGTTGATAGCTCATGGTCAAAGGATGTTCTAAATAGTGTTCAAATGCAGGACTGATAAGCACATAAACAAAAAATCCAATCAGAAAAGAGCCGGCAAAGAGCATGGTACTCTCAAGGCCCATCTGTAGGATCAGATTTTTTCGGCTTGCTCCCAGTACTTTGCGGATACCGATCTGTTGTGTACGTTTGAGCGCATGGGCAAAGCTCAGGTTGATGTAATTGATACTGACCAATACAAGGATCAAGATCGCTATTCCTGCTAGCAGATAAATGTCTTGCATAGGATTCTCCCAGCCTGTAATACTTCGCAAGTGTATATCTGTGATGGGTTCAATGAAAAGATTGTGCTCTTTCAGCCAATCACCTAGTTTTTGCGTATTATACCACTTGTTTATCTTGTCTGAAAAACTTTTAACATCAGTTGTACTTTTGAGCAATAGAATTTGTGTTTGTAACGAACTACTTTTTTCGGGATTGAATTCATTCACCTTAGGCATCAGCACAAAGGCTTCGGCCTGAAAGGAAGAGTTATGGGGCATATCCTCGATAATTGCATTAACATAATAAGCTTCGGGTTCCCCTTCTTGTGGTTTATTGTAGAATGTGCTACCGAGCACGTCTTTGCCACCGAAGTATTTTTGTACCCCAGAGGCTGTCAATGTGATATTTTTTGCTCCGGCAATAACCTGTTTCGGATTACCTGCGATGATTTTTGTATCAAAAAGATTGAAAAAACCGCTGTCGATTTCCAGCGTATTGATTTCGGTAAACTGCTTTGAGCCCTTGTTTATTGTTAATTTTGTTGAAAATGAATGGATTGAAGTATAGCCAAGTACTTCTGGGAAATGAGCTTTTAATGTTGCAGAGATACCTTCAGGAGCTCCCGAATTATTGTTTGTGAATCCTTCCTGTATTTCTTTGGGCACAATTCGCATTCTGTAGAGCTCTTTGGAGTTGCTCCATTGTCTGTCGTAGGAAAGCTCATCAACCACAAGCGCACTGATTAGCATAAAAACCAGCAGGGCAATCGTTAAACCAACGAGGTTTGATAGCGAATAGATACGATTGCGCATCATTGTCCGCCAGGCGGTTTTAAGATGGTTCTTTATCATACTGTTTATATGGATTGGTTTCTGACATTATTCATCCCTCAATTTTTCAACCGGATTAAATCGGGTGGCTCGAAATACAATAATGGCAACCAATAAACTTAGTAAACCAATTAATGTTCCTAGTGGTAACAAGTAGGTAAGAACATTGATATCTATGCGGATGATGTAATTTTGAAGCCAGTATTGCATCAATAGATAACTCAGTGGAACCGTCGTCAATGCCGCAAATAAGAATATTCCGTAGTACTCCTTCGAAAATAACACCATTAAATGTGCTAACGATGCACCGAGTACTTTGCGGATACCGACTTCTTTATTCCGCAAATGGATGGAAAGCGATATTAATCCGGTGAGCCCCAATGCCACGATCAGCAGCGAAACGACCGTAGCCAACTGTGATGCACGATGCAGCTGCAGTTCAGTTTCATATAAATTTTTGATGCGTTCATCCATAAATTGATATTCGAAAGGAGCATCAGGCATCAACGTTTTCCATTTTTTTTCGAGTTGTTGTACTGTATTGGAAAGAGAGCCTTGCTGTAAACGGATGCTAAGGTATCGATATTGTAAGCTTTCCTGTACATCTGTCCATACGATAGGAGGAGAGGCCTGGTGAAGTGAATTGGCCACAAAGTTTTCAGCAACGCCTAAAATAGTCATTTTGTAACTTGGATCAGCTAGAGCAATCTGCTGACCAATAGCTTGCTCGGCATTTTTAAAACCAAAATCATCCATGGCTTTTTTATTGATAACAACTGGCCTATTATTCGCATTGGCAACATAGTTTTTAGGGAGAAAAGTTCCAGCAACTAGTGATATCTCATAGGTCTCCAAAAAGTGACTATCACTTGTAATCCGTTGTACCTGGATTTCTTTGTCGTCAGTCGTCCCGAATACTGGCTGCATATTAGATCCCAGCAATCCAGGTATCTCATAAGATAAGCTTACTGATTTAACTTTTGGTTGCAAGCTGAGTTCTTGTTGCACAGTCTCCATTTTGCGAACGCCATTTTCGGACCAGTCTCTGGGTACTTGGACAGTTAATAAATAGTCTTTGTTGTAGCCTAGATTGCTATGGAGAAATAGATCAACTTGTTTAGAAATAATTAGCGTACAGACAAGCAGGAGCAAGGCTACCCCAAATTGAAAAAATAAAAGAACTTTTCGCACCAGCTGTTTGCCTCCTAGCGTCGAAAACTGGTTTTTGACTGCAGGAAGTACCGCTATATTGGAAAGTTTAATTGCTGGATATAGACCCGCCAGTAAACCAATTAATAACGTCATTATACCCAATAATCCAAAAAAGTAAATCGGCAATTCCACTAAGGTGGGCAGCTTACGCATCAAGATATGCTCAAAAATTGGACTTGCGATGATATAAAGCGGCAGACTTATCAATGCTGCTATGCTCACGATTAGGATATATTCGGTCATCAATTGTCTAATAAGCTGTATTCGAGATGATCCCATCATCTTGCGAACACCGATTTCCTTTAATCGGGTAATGTGCTGAGCGATACTAAAATTGATGAAATTGATGATAGCCATAATCAGGATAAAAATGGCCGTCCAAATCAATGTCTGTATCATTTTACGCACGGCCCCTTGGTTGTCATCCAAATAATAGGTTTTCAATGGTTTTAGATCAGGGCTATATTCACTGGAAAATTCCTTATCGGTATTTTTTCTTACCAACGTTTCAATGGCGGCATCTACGCGATCCAAGCTTACACCTGGTTTCAATTCGATATAACCGGCAATATAAGGGTTATTCCAATTGTCTATAGATCGACCAAAGAATTCCTCATTGATGATCGGTAAAAATATGTCTGCATGCATATTCTTTGTGAGATCCATAATGGCATTTTGGACGTCGGATCTAATGATTGCGGTAATTTCAAAATCGTGTTTTTCACCCTTGAAATTTTTTATCTGTAGCGATTTGCCGAGTACATCCACATGCCCGAAATATTTTATGGCAGCTTTGTCAGTGATGACAACTGAAAAGGGATTATTTAAAGCCGTATTAGCATTGCCTGCTAAAATCTGGAATCCGAACATCGTCAATAGACTAGGATCGCCAAGAGACATCCCTTCTTCATGGATTGTCGAACCGTTGGCTACGATACCTGTCAATCCATCAATCCGATAATAATTAGAAACCAGATTGGGATACTCCTCATGTAAGGCTTTAGGGAGCGCCCCTAATGTGGTTAAGTTTATACCAAATCCTTCTTTCTTATACTTGCTTTGCAACAAAAATTGCTGGTCAATATTTCTGATGTTGCTATTCACTTGATGTACATCCCATATATAGGCGCCTACAAGTAGTAGAAAAGTAATACCGCAGGTCAATCCAATTAGATTGATCAGATTTTGCACTTTTTTCTTTCCGATATTTCGCCAAGCAATTTTGAAGTTTGTAAAGTTCATTGTTTTATACTAAGAATTTATTCCGGTCGTGGAGCTGCTAATAGCTTGTGTGCTCCACTTAAAAAATTAAAAATACAAATGTTTGGCCAAGCAATTATCCTGTTGATCATTAACGGGTTGCCTTCCTCATTCTTTTACTTGCTGTTCGATATCGGACAGTGCTTTGTCCACCGCTGAACAGACAAGTCTATTTTATTCATCACGTAGACTGTCAACAGGCTTTGTTATGGCCGCGCGTATCGCTTGTGAACTTACAGTAATTAAAGCAATAAAGACGGCTAGAGCTCCAGCTAGCACAAACATCCACCATTGCATCTCAATACGGTACGCGAAATTCTCTAACCATTTGTGCATTATCCACCAAGCTAGGGGAGAAGCAATGATAATGGCACTGAGAACGAGTTTGACGAACTCAATGGAAAGCATGCGTGTGATATCTGAAACTGTAGCCCCAATAACTTTTCGGACCTATTTCTTTTCTGCGTTGATTGGCGGTGAAAATAGCCAAGCCGAATAAACCAAGGCAGGCCACAAAAATAGTCAGTCCTGCAAAGATGCTCAGTAACTTACCCGTTTTCACTTCTGCTTGGTAGGTTTGTGCGTATCGGTCATCCAGAAAGGAATAGCTGAATGGAATGTCTGTTGGAAAGGAGCGATAGAGAGACGCTAATTTTTGAATGAGCTTATCCATATCGGCTGTTTGTATTTTGAGAATCAAACTCCCGGCTTGATCGCTAAGAACCATGACAAGCGGTGAGATCTGCTCATGTAAAGAGCGAAAATGGAAATCCTTAACGACACCAATAACACGATAGCTTTTGTTGTCTTTATTGGTCAATATTTTACCAAGGCTATGATCGTTCCAACCTAGATCTTTTGCTGCGGTTTCATTGATGATGACAGAAAGGCTGTCATTACCAAATGTTTTTGCGAAATTTCGTCCTTCTTTAAGCTGCATACCCATAACCGGAATATATTCTTCATCTATATCGTAACGAATCGTTTTGACCCATTGATCAGTATTGTCATCTGGATAGATGAAAAAATTGTTGTTGTTACTTTCTCCGGCAGGGAGATAGGACGAATGAGAGACATGCTTGATTCTGCTATCTTGCATCAATAAATTATAATATGTCTTTTCGTTTTTCCCTAAAGGCCAGCTCGGTATAATAAGGACATTATCCTTGTTATATCCAAGTTTAATATGACGCATATAATCCAGCTGCTGAACAACGACCACGGTTTCAAAGATAAGTCCAACGGAAATGATGAATTGAAATACAACAAGTCCACTGCGTAAATTAAGGCCTTTAGTCGAACGACTTATTTTCCCTTTTAATACACGAAGTGGATTAAATGAGGACAGATATAACGCGGGATAGCTGCTGGAAAATAGACCGACGACTAAACCAAAAGTTAGCAGGAAGGGAATAATTTTAAAAGCGTCAAGTTTTTGAATTTCAATCTCTTTTCCTGAAATTTGATTAAATAGAGGAAGGGCAAGTAAAACAATTCCCAAAGCTATTCCTAAGGCAATATAGGTCAGGAGGACACCCTCCAACATAAACTGTCGCATCAGGTTTTGCTTGTCGGCACCCAATACTTTTCGTACGCCAACTTCTTTACATCGTTTAAAACCACTTGCTGTAGATAGATTAATGAAATTAATCGTTGCAATCAATAGCATAAAGAGCGCAATAGCGCTGAAGATGTAAACGTACCGTATATCCCCAGGGCGCTGAGGTCATAGTTGAAATTCGAATGTAGATGGATATCTGTGAGCGGTTGTAGGTAAAGACCGATCTTATTTCCCGTTTTTTTGAATTCTTGGTAACTCATGCCAAAACCTGCCATAAATTGTGTGGCAACATGTTTGTCGAATAGGGTGGCTAAGTTTTTTTCGAGCTTTTCACCTGGTGCATTTTTCGAAAGAAGCGCATACGTATAGCATTCGGAGGTCATCCATGAATCTGAACGTGAATCTTCCAGTGCATCCAAAGAGGTAAATACATCAAAATGAAAATGGGAGTTTTGAGGAACATCTTTGATTACTCCAGTAATTTTGAGAATATTTGTATTGTCTTTTATGATGAGGTCTCGACCGACAACATCGTTTGTGCCGAAGTATTTTAAGGCGGTGGATTCGGATATCACTGCAGAATTAGGGGAAGAAATAGCTGTAGACAAATTCCCTTTGATAAAAGGGAGCGTGAAAATTCTGAAGAAAGAAGCATCCACAAAAGCCATTTTTTCTTCGTGAAACACTTTATTATTGACGACAAATAGGGGAGAGCCACCGATTCTTAAGCGCGTGGTTTCTTCAACTTCGGGCAGCTCCGCCTTCATGGTCGAAGCAACAGGTGGCATCACATGTGCCTCATTGATTGTTCCGCCCTTAACAGTTCCTCTGAAAACGACACGGACAATGCGATCTGCATGCACATTAAAACGATCAAAGCTAAATTCATCGCTTACGTATAAACTGATTAGCAAACAGGTTGCAATCCCCATCGCTAACCCCGTTATGTTGATCAGTGAAGTGGATAAATTTCGGGTTAAATTCCGCCATGCTATTTTTAAATTGTTCTTGATCATATGGATGACGCTTAATGCTTTTATAATATAACTTACTCATCACGCAAACTATCAACGGGATTCACTAAAGCTGCTCGTATTGTTTGGATATTGACGGTAATGATACAGATCAAAAACACGACAAGAGCAGCAAGGGTAAAGTACCACCATTGTACCCCCACATTGTAGGCATAATCTTCGAGCCATTTTTTTGAAAGATACCACCCTATAGGACTGGCAATAACAATAGCGAGGGAGGTTAAAATGAGATAATCTTTTGAAAAGAGATGCGATAGGTCCAGCACTGTTGCGCCTAGGACTTTGCGAATGCCAATTTCTTTCGTTCGCTGTTCAAGATTTTGCATAATTAAACCCGTAATACCCAATGCAGAGATCAATAACGCCAATGTACTGAATAAAATAAATAATTGCACTTGCTTGCCCTCTTTTTCATATTGCTGTGCAATTAGCTCATCGATCCATTGATAAGACAGGTATTTGTGAGGATAGGTATGCTGAATAATTTTAGATACCGATTGAAGGATATGTTGTTCTTGTCCTTCCCCCACTTTTATCAGTATATTGCCGCTTCCATTAAAATCTTTAGCCAAAATCACCGTCGGTACGATCTTGAAACGAAAAGACTCACTATGAAAATCTTTAATGATGCCGACGGGGATAATCTGAAGGTCTTTATACAGGACACCGAGTCTGTCTATGCCAAGCATTCTTGCTGTACTTTCGGTTACAAGAGCATTGTTGACTCCGTCCTCTACCAACCCCATTTCAACATGTGTGTAATCTTCGGGAGTTAATAGTCGTCCCTTAACCAATTGGATTCCCAATGTCTTGGAGAGATTGATATCACCGCCGATGAAACTGACTTGGATTTTTTTTTCAGGACTATACTTGTCTGCGATTGTCTTGACAAGATAGCCTGAACCAATTGTCGGTGTCCAGTTAGCTATGCTGACCGATTCAACACCAGTGAGTTGGCTTATTCGGTCTTTTATATCTGTATTTTGTGTTCCCGTGTTGAAATAATCGATGTTGAGCACATTACTGACCTCGATCCCCAAGGGTGCTGATTGCATATAGACAAGTTGTGATTTGATTGTTATAAGTCCAATAATGACGATAATAGTGATGCTAAACTGTATTGTGATAAGTGTTTTTTTAATAAACATTTCAACATTCGGAATTTTGGATAGCTTATTTTTCAAGGCATCCGAACTCTTAAGTCCAGAAACCATCCATGCGGGATAAAAGCCAATCAATAGACCAAGAGCGAGCGATATCGTCAAAAAGGACAGTACCAATGGAAGCTGTATGGACCTTATATAAGCGAGATTATAGCCTATAAAGTTTTCCAGTTGGGACAATCCAAGTTTAAAAAGAAGTAAGCTACATAATGCGGAAATAAAAAACAGCAGGGTTGTTTCAAATAGCATTCCTCGAACCATCTGGGGGCGGCTGGCTCCCATGATCTTATGGATATGCAGCGTTCTTAATTTTTTAACGGTTCTTACAGCGTAGATATTAATAAAATTGATGAAGGAAACAATAAGGACCAAAATGGCAACGCCTACAAATATGTTTGTTATTTTTTGGTCGCCACTGATTTCTACACTTCCTAATGGCTCCATATAGATATCCTGAATAGGCTGCAGGCGAAAGGAAGCCACATGTTGTGTGTTTGGAATCAGGTATTCTCTATACCAATGATTGAGTTTCTGTTCAAGCGTTATCCTTGATGTCCCGGCTTTTAGCTGTACAAATTGTTCTGTGTAGTAGCCTGAGCCATCTTTACTTAATTCCATCGATATTTTTGGAACTAAAGCAATGATGGAAGCTCTGAGCGTTGAATTATAGGGAAGATTATCCATGACACCCGTAATGATATATTCGGAAGGCTGATCAGCATAGGGGTCGGCACTTTGGATAATCTTTCCAATGACATTTTCGTTCTTAAAGTACTTTTCTTTAAATTCTTTGTCAATGAGTAAGTTTGTTTTTCCTTGAACGAGTTGCTTCGGATTGCCTTCAAGAATCTGGATGCTCAGCATGTCCAAAATACATGTTTCCGATTCCAAAGCCTGTACTGCTATGGGCTGCGTGGTGTTGGAATCCGGTTTTAGATAATATTTTCTAGATTCTATACGAGCTTCATTTCGAATTTCTGGAAATACTTGTTTCAATTCTGTACTTAAATTAACCAACGTTCTCGACATTTGTCGTTCAAGACCAGCAGTAGAATCTATAGTAACAATACGGAAAAGATGATCGGCATTTTTCCAGGTTCTGTCATACGAATTTTCTTCAATAACCAGGGCAAACACCAGAAGACACAAGGAGAAACCCATGCTTAAACCTAAGATATTGATCCAAGTGTATTGCCAGTTTTTAATAAGGCTGCGGAGGGCAAGTTTGAACGAATTCATAGTCATCTATCCGGTATAAAGCTATCGAAAAAAATAATGGTAAACGTTAGGCTACTCATCACGCAAACTATCAACGGGATTCACTAAAGCTGCCTTAATCGTTTGATAACTTATAGTAGCCATACTGATTAAAATTGCCATCAATCCAGCAACGGCAAAGTAATACCAATGGATCGCTATTCGATAGCTATAATCTTGCAACCACTGGTCCATTGCCCACCAAGCGATAGGCGTTGCTATAAAAATAGCGATAACGACAAGTTTGATGAAATCGATAGAAAGTAAAGACGTTACTTGGACTACACTTGCGCCAAGAACTTTGCGAACAGCAATTTCTTTCATGCGGGTTTCCGCCATGTACGCGATCAGTGCCAGTAAGCCTAAACAGGAAATAAAGATCGTCAATCCTGCAAAAACCATCGCTAATGTACCTATAGCCTTTGTTTCCTTAAATTTTTGTTCATAGGTTTTGTCAATGAACTGATATTCAAATGGGTAATCTGGGTTGAATTTTTTAAAGATAGTTTCAATTGTCTTTAAGTTGTCTGCGATGTTATGGTTTGTATTTAAACGATAATGAATCGTTGTAAACCAAGCCTTTGGACCCAATATCACCATAGGTTTTTTGTCCCCAAAAGGCGATCCTATAATAAAATCTTTGACAACGCCAACGACTGTCCATTTGGTGCCATCGCCATCCACAATGCTATTTACAGGATTTGTAAGATGAAGACTTTTAACGGCAGATTCATTTAAAATTAATGCAGTACTGTCTGTTGCAAATTTATATATGTCGATGTCACGTCCTTGAATCAAAGTGAGACCAAGATTCTTTACCGCATCAGCGTCCGTACTAAAGCGGTTGTAAGAAATTCTTTTGTCCTCTTCGGTCGGTGTACCGGAGGTAAATCCCCAACCATTGCTATAAAAGTCTGTTACTGGCGACATGTTCTTCGATACAGACACTACAGCATTGCTGGCCAAAAGCTCGTCCCGGAGGATTTTATAATTCTTCTCCAGGTCACCTTTAATACTGCTGTAGAGCAAACCATTTTCATTATAGCCGCGGTCGCGCTGTTTAGTGTACTGGATCTGTTTTGCCACAATGACTGTAGCGATAATCAATATAATAGCGAGGCTAAACTGTATAACCACGAGTATCGAACGGATGTTCAACCCTTTAGTCTTCGATACAAATTTTCCTTTCAAAGTTTTGATCGGTTGAAAAGAGGAAAGGAAAAAGGCCGGATAAGTACCCGCTAATATCCCTGTAAATAGTGCGAACGCAAGTAGAAAAAGCCAGGTTTGTAGACTTAATAAGGAAAGACTGAGATTTTTTCCAACAAGGTCATTAAAAAAAGGCAGCACTATAAAGACAAGTAGAGTTGCGAGAACCATCGCAATTAAGCTAATTAGTATGCTCTCAACGAGAAACTGAGCCATTAAGCTTGTCTTACTGGCACCAATTACCTTACGGACACCAACCTCTTTTGCGCGACGCTCAGAACGTGCTGTGCTTAAGTTCATAAAATTGATGCTGGCTACTAATAAAATAAAAACACCGATCCACGCAAAAAGCTTGACAATATCAATCCGTCCCGATGTATAATTTCCACCTTTACCATTGTTATACAGAAAAGAATCGGGATAAGGAAAGGCAAAAATCTCCCCTGTATTTTTCGCTGATAAGCGACCCTCTGCCTTATTGCTGGCATTGATATGATCCCTTAAATAGGTCTTGATCTTACTATTAAATGCTGTTAAAGAAGCACCATCTTTTAATAAGACATAAGTACTTATTGAATTATTGCTCCAGTTGTCATCCACATAGCCAATTATTTTTGCATATTCAAAAGGAAGGAGCATGTCAAATCTGAAACTTGAATTACTCGGGATATCTTTGAGAACAGCCTGTACATCAACTTGATTGACCGAATCTATTCTAACCGATTTGCCTATTGGATCCTCATCGCCGAATAGCGACTTAGCATATCTTTCGGTAAGAACAACACCTTTTGGGTGATCAAATTTAACATTCTGTTCGCCTTTGATAAAAGGAAAAGAGAACATCTTGAAAAAGCCGGGATCGACAAAAACTGTGTTTGCAATAAGCTTCTTTTCTTTAAATGTCGTTAAAAATTCATGTCCCTCGTTGTATCGTGTAAACGCTTCGATATCTGGGAAATCAGCGGCCAATGAGGGGCCTAATATTTTAGGTGTATACGCCCAGGCCGATTTATCACCCTGAAATTCATCACGATTACTCAATACATGCAGGCGATTCCCCTTTTCATGAAAGCGGTCCATTGTCATCATGTTCTGTAACCAAAGCACTATAAGCAATGCTCCGGCCATGCCTATTGCCAACCCAATGATGTTAGTCAGGGAAAATGACTTATTCTTCATTAGGTTGCGCCATGCTATTTTGATGTAGTTGCTTATCATAATTATCTTTTTTCTCTATTTGTTTTTAAAGTTGGTTTTAAGGCCTAATTTTATTTATTAACCCGTAATTCTCCGCTATTCATCTCTTAATGTCTTCACTGGATTACTGCTTGCGGCTCTAATGGCTTGGCTACTAACAGTAATGAGAGCGATCAGTATGGCGGAAGCTCCAGCGAAACCAAATGTCCACCACTGTATTTCAATGCGATAGGAGAAATCCTGAAGCCATTTATTCATAGTCCACCACGCAAGCGGAGATGCAATTAAAATGGCAATGACGACAAGTTTGACAAAATCTCTAGATAACATTGCTGTGATTCCCGAGACGGATGCGCCAAGTACTTTACGTATACCAATTTCTTTTGTTTTCAATTCGGCCATATATGATGCAAGTCCAAATAGGCCTAAACAGGAAATGGATATGGCTAATAGCGAGAAGATAAATGCTAACTTTGCCGTCTGTTGTTGATCGCCGAATTTTGAAGCGAACTGTTGATCAACAAATTTGTATTCAAAAGGATAAGCTGGATTAAATTTCTTAAGCGTCTTTTCAATTTGATTCAACTGATCGCTAAACGATGATGTAACATTGACCCGAATAACCATGTTTAATAGCCAATTTTTGTTCGCATATATCAGCAATGGGGAGACGGGATTATAGGGAGATCCGCTAATGTGATCATTGATAACACCAACAATCGTATATGTCTTATCGCCCCATTTTAAGTAATTGCCAACCGGATTTTTGAGTTTCATTTCTCTAATGGCAGCTTCATTGAGCAATATTGACGAACTATCTGCTAGCATCCTACTATAATCGATATCGCGGCCTGCTATGAGTTTTAATCCTACAGTCTTTACAAAATCACTTTCTGTTTTTCCAAGATTGAAGACAATTTTATTGCCTTGTTCAGGAGTAGCACCCTCCCATAAAAAACCTCCGCTCGTATTCGATGCATTTTGTGTAATAGACCAACCGGTGCGTGTCACCGATTGCGCTATGTTGGCGCTAATCAGCTCCGATTTAATTGCTTCGTAATTTCTTTCCATGTTACCTTCCATTGGTATTTCGATGAGCTGTGAACTGTTGTAACCGATATCACGTTGCGCCGCATAATTGATTTGCTGTCGTACAATCATCGTTGCTATAATCAGTATGATCGCGATACCAAATTGGAAAATGACCAGTAGCTCTCTGAAATTCAATACAAACTTGTTGGAGCGGCTTAGCGGTTTCAGTGTTTTAACTGGTTTAAATGCCGATAGGACAAAGGCAGGGTATAATCCGGCCAATGTGCCTGTAAAAAATGTGAATCCAGCTAACGATATCCATATGATTGGATCTGTTAAGGAAAATGATAAAGGCCTGTCTACTATTTTATTAAATAAGGGCAATATACCGATAGCCAGACCAATAGCGATTAGTCCAGAAATAAGTGCTAATAAGACAGATTCAGTAAGGAATTGGGCAATCAGGTTGAAGCGTTGGGCGCCCACCACTTTGCGAACCGCAACCTCTTTTGCTCTTTTCTGACTTCTTGCCGTACTGAGATTGACAAAATTGATGCAGGCGATCAGCAGAATTAATAGGCCGATACCGCCAACCAGTTTGACCTGGTCTATCTTTCCCCCCACAGGTATTCCCTGTTCGAATTTGGAGTAAAGATGCATTTTTGACAAGGGATATAGGAAAAGTGATCCCTTCGAGACATTGTTCGTTTTTTTTGTGATGAAACCGACCAGTTTTTTATTGAAAGCTTCTATATCAACACCTTTTTTCAGCTGCACATAGGTGTAAAATGAATTGGAATTCCAATCCGGCGAGTAATTCTCCGGTTGAACCAAGGGGATTAAATAGGTAAAATCAAAATTTGTATTACTCGGCAAATCCGCGATTACGGCAGTCACTTTATAAGGCTCTTTATCGTCGAGCATAACTGTCTTATCCAAAGGGTCGACGTCGCCAAAGATATTTCTTGCAAGGCTCTCTGTGAGAACAATACTTTTCTTGTCTCCTAGCGCATTGTTGTTATTTCCCCTAAGGATTTTGAATTCAAAAATTTGCATAAAAGCGGGGTCAACTTCGTTTCCTTTAGATTTGATTTTTTTCTCATCGAAAGACAATAATCTATTGGAGCTCCAATAGATTCGTGCAGCGTGTTCTACCTCTGGATATTCAGCTTCCAGTGCTGGTGAGGCGAGGCCCGAAGTAACTTGTTGAAGATTAATTTTTCCCTCGTCTTCATATTTGTTCCAAAGTTTGTAAAGACTGGTATTATTGCTATAAAAATTGTCAAATTGAAATTGATTTTGTATCCATATTCCGATAATCAACACCGCAGTCATGCCAATGGACAACCCAATGATATTGATGGCGGAATAACCTTTATTTTTCCAAAGGTTACGCCAGGCTATTTTGATATAATTCTTAAGCATTTTTTGTTTAGGTTATCGATAAATAGCAAAACAAGAATTTACAAAGTCTCCCGCGTGTTATCTATCGGATGCATTAGTTAATTAGTCACTTTAATAATTATTCGTTTCGTAAACTCTCAATAGGGTTTACGATTGCTGCTTTTACAGTTTGAAAACTGATGGTTATAAATGATACCAGCAATGCGCTGATTCCAGCCAACATAAATATCCACCAATCCAACGTAATGTGATAGGCAAAATTTTCTATCCAGCGATGCATAGCATACCATCCCAATGGTACACTAACTAGCAGGGCAGAGCAGACTAAGATCATAAAGTCAAAGCTTAATATCTTGACAATTTTGATTGTTGAAGCACCTAATACTTTACGTATTCCTATTTCCTTAAAACGTTGTTGGACGGCGTAGGCCGATAATGCAAATAGTCCCATGCAGGCAATAGCAATGGTAATGATAGAAAATAACTGCATGACGCGCGTGGTTTGTTGATCCTTGAGATAAAGCTTGTCATAATCGTCGTTGAGAAAGTGATACTCAAAGCTATTTTTTACGTCAATGTTTTGTACGACAGACTTAACCTGAGCTAGCGCATCTTGAACAGGTGTACTTGGGTTGAGTCGAATAAAAATATTGCCGAAATAATCATATTCTGGAAAGAGT
Source organism: Sphingobacterium sp. 2149 (assembly GCF_031455655.1). Taxonomy (NCBI): domain Bacteria; kingdom Pseudomonadati; phylum Bacteroidota; class Sphingobacteriia; order Sphingobacteriales; family Sphingobacteriaceae; genus Sphingobacterium; species Sphingobacterium sp. 2149. The sequence goes on from NZ_JAVDTD010000020.1 coordinate 41,097, forward strand.
ACGATCGGCTTAACCTCACTATGTAGCGAAGCAAAGTTAAAACTCGCTACGACCTGCTTAATACTTCCTTTACGCCCGTTTAGGTTGATTTTCTTTCCAATCGCTTGTTGAGGTGTAAACCCCATAGCGGATGCCGCTAGCGTATTGACAACAAAACCATATTCAGGTGAGACTGTATCCTGTGCACGTAAGATATCCGTGTCTGATAGCGGTTCGCCGGCAACAGACTGAATGTGAAAAACAGAAACAAAATCCTTTTCAATCGGGATCGCAGTAACATCCATATCAAAGTCATTGGGTTGACCTTCTACCTCCCTAATGCTATATCCTCCTTGTATATTGACTGGATTATCGTAGGAAGCGGTGACACCCTCGACACTGCTAAGCTGCATCAACTTTTCTTTTAGTAGTTGCCTTTCTTTATCCTGCCATCCTCGGCCGTCCATGACCAACATCCCTGCACGATCAAGGCCAGTGTTTTTAGACTGGATGAAATCCATCTGCCTACCTGCGAATAAGGTGCAGATAATAAAAAATATAGAGATACTGAATTGAAAAGTTACGAGCACTCTGCTCAGGGATATGCCACTTTGTTTTTCAGTCAATTTTCGTTTAAAAATTGAAATAGGTTTTGAGCTAGCTATGGAATAGGCTGGCCAACCGCCAGAAAGCAATGTTATTAATACTACAAATACAGCCAAAACTGCATAAAAACGGGGGTCGGTCCATATGGTCAATTTTATCTCGGCGCCCATAAACGAACTAAATACCGGTAATAAGAGTACCGTTGTCAGAAGACTAAAGCCAACAGCTAGAAAGACCATCATACTACATTCAAAGAAGAATTGAAAGAATATTGTTTTCTTTGCAGCGCCCAGCACTTTCTTGACACCGATTTCCTTTTTACGTTCAAGCGCATGTGCTAATACCAAATTTGTAAAATTGATACAGGTCAAAATAATAAGCGCAGCACTTAATGCCATTAAGATATAGATATAAGTGATGTTCCCGGTCCCTGCTGCTTTGGAGTGAAGATGGATATCGGTCAGCTTTTCCAGGACGAATCGAAATTGATAGCCTTGTTTTGTTGCTTCGGCGAATTTTGAATTAGTCATTTGATCCAATTTCTGTTGGATCAAACCGAACTGATGTTTGTTTTTTAAGAGCGCTATGGTTACATCATTTGCGGATGACCAAGCCATTTCTTTGTAGCGTTCTAATCCCTTATTGGAAAGGAGTGCGGAGAAGTTCAGCTGTGTATTCGTGGGCAAGTCTGCGATAATGCCTGTGATTTTCCAGTTGACTTTGTCAATGGATAGTGTTTGACCAATCGCCGACTGATTGGGAAAATATTTCTCTGCGAGTTTTTTCGTCAAGACAATCTGATTTGGTTCCGCCAGGGCTGATTGTGAATCACCTTCGAGAAAGGTATAACCTAAAGTTTTAAAAACATTCTGATCAGCATACAGTAGGCCTTTTTCAGTTATTACTGCCTCTTTAGATTCTATTTTACCGCCTTTGGAATAACTGTAGAATCTGGTTGCCTGTTCTACATCTGGAAATTCAGCCTGCAAAGTAGGTGCTAGCCCTGTTGGCGTAGCCGAAGAATTAACTTCTTCAGTGCTATTAGGTGATTTATAGGTGAGGCTAATATAAGCTAGGCGGTCTGCGTGGGGAAGGAAACGTTCATAGCTGGATTCATGATATATATACGCTGCCAACAATAGAAAACATGTTATTCCGATACTTAGGCCAAACATGTTTAAAAGAGAAAATCCTTTGTTTTTAATGATATTCCGCCAAGCGGTTTTAAAATAGTTTTTCAACATGATACTGCGTATTTACATAATTAATTAAGCTATATTGTTGTCAATAAACACGCTTTAGTAGAAAGCATTGTTATTCGAAAAATAGCAAAGTCAACCAGTTCAATTGGTTTGCCATAAATGTAATGTATTGATTTTTAGGTTTTTGATGTGTTTTTGTGGTGGTTTTAAATGTTCGGAAACGGACAGTACAGTGTCCGTCCCCGAACAAATTAATATTATTCGCTTCTTAGGGTTTTTACGGGATTTGCTAAAGTAGCTTTAATCGCTTGGTAACTAACGGTTAATAGGGTAATGAGTAATGCGGTTAAGCCTGTGATAGCAAACACCGTCCATGTAATTGATATGCGGTAGACATAGTCTTCGAGCCACGATTCCATCAACAGATAAGCCAGGGGAGATGCAAGCATAAAGCTGATGCCCGTGAGCCAAACGTATTCCGTGGATAGTAATCGCCATAAGCCGACTTCTGAAGCACCCAATACTTTTCGAATACCGATTTCCTTTTCACGTTGCTCCGTAAGAAAGGACACTAAGGCGTATAGACCGAGACAGGAAATGAGAATGGCGAGACCTGTAAACAGACTTGTCAAACTTTTGATCATCTCCATCTGCTGAAATTCTTTAGCATATTCCTGATCAGTAAATGCATAATCGAAGGTAAAATCCGGATCGATTCGATTGAAGGCTGTAGCAATGGCTTTTAAGTCCTGCTTAAGATCTTGACCATCGTTAAATTGCAGCGTGATCTTGTTTTTCGGTAAAAATTTGAGGAAATAAGCTGTCGGCGTAATCGATTTAAAAGGGGATTCGGAAAGTGTATTCTTGATAATCCCAATAATTGTATAATTGATACCTCTTTTAGACAATTGTTTACTGTTGAGGTCTGTCACTCCCATAAATTGAGCAGCGGCCTCATTCAAAATAACAGCGGTTGAATCTGTTTTAAAATCTTTTGAAAAATTACGGCCCTGTATAAAATTCCATTGTACAGTCTTTGCAAAATTGTCATCAACGGTAAAGATCCCCATAATAGCACCATCTTTGCTGTCATTTCCCTGCCAATTAAACCCACCTCCTGTTAACGAAAGTCGGTTAACAAAGTTAGACGAAAGGGCAGCGTCCTGAATTAATCGCTGTTCGATTAGTTTTTTTCGGAGGATAGCGAAGTTGTTGACGATCGTGGGATTGGAGGAGGTAATATTCACCAAATTAGAACTCTTATAGCCTATAGGACGTTTTTTTGCATAATGTAATTGCTGGATCACTAGATAGGTGGATATCATCAGAAAAATGGAAATGGCAAATTGGACAATCACCATCGCTTTTCGCGTTTGCGATCCGCCTTTTCTACTAGTGATCTTACCTTTCAAGGCCAGAATAGGGTTGAAACCCGATAAAAATAAAGCTGGATACATACCCGAAAGGATGCCTATAACGATTATTCCCAATAGCGAGAAACCATAAAAACGAAAATCGGCAAAAGGTATGTGTAGCGTCGTATGCGTGATTGTATTGATCCAAGGAAGGAGCAAGGTTGCCATTAACACAGCCATCAAAAAAGCACAACATACCGCCATTGTCGATTCAACCAGAAAACCCGCAATAAGCTGTCGGCGGTTGACGCCAACAGATTTTAAAACCCCGATTTCTTTTCCTCTTTTTAGACTTCTTGCAGTACTTAAATTGATAAAGTTTATACTGGCCAGCAACATAATGAATATACTGATCCACCCAAACATCCATACATATTGAATTTGTCCACCTACGTTCTTCCCATTTTTAAAGGAATCGTATAAATGCCATTTCGACATGGGATGTAAGAGGATCTCAGGTTTTATATCCGTTAGTTTTTTGTTGATAATATTTGTCAGCTTGTTTTCCAACGCGGGAATCGATGCCGGATTATCAACCTTAACGAACGTGCTAAAGAAGCAGCTAGACCAGCTATCTGCAATGTCTTGATCTTTAGCGAGGTAGTCGACAAATGGCAATACATAGTCCAAACCATAAAACGTGTTGTTTTCAGGAATATCTTTATAAACACCTTGAATAGTATATTGTTCCTTCCCATTGAGCTGAAGAATTTTTCCGATAACATCGGCGTTTTCGAAAAGCCGTTGTGCCAACGATTCGGAGACAATGATGGTATATGGGGCAGTTGGCGTACTGCTGGCCCCCTGTAAGGATTTAAAGGAAAATAATTCAGCGAATCTTCCCATGGCATAAAATCCGTTTGCATTCAACTTTTTATCACCTACTTTAATCGTATTACTTTCAGTCGTAGTAATCAGCGCAGCTTCTGGCATTTCATTTTTGAAATCCGTTGCAATTGTTTTGACCAAAGGAATAGGCGTAGAGCGATCAGTAGATTTTTCATCGTTGAAAGTTCCGGTCATCATGACCTGATAAATATGTTGATAATTGGAGTAATGCTTATCGTAAGAAAATTGTTTCAGCACCCATAACGTACTGATCAGAGCAACAGTAAACCCCAGTGCTAATCCCAAAATATTTATTGTCGTATTTAAGGGACTGCGCTTTAAATTTCTAAGCGCTGTTTTTAGAAATAACTGAATCATTTTATTGTTGTTGTTTGGTATTTAATTATAAGCTACTCATTATTTATCAACTGTTCTATTCGTCCCTTAAACTATTTATTGGATTTGCTTTTGCTGCAAAGATACTTTTGGTTGAAAGTACAATACTCGCAAATGAAATCAATCCCAAGGCGGACAGCCCAAAAATCCAGGGACTGATTGTCGTTCGGTAGACAAAATCATTAAGCCAATTATGCATAAAATAATAGGCAATTGGAAAAGCTATTATACATGCTATCGCAACCAGTGATAGCAAATTTCGAAGCAGTAGGAATGTGATCTGGGAAACAGATGCCCCCAATACTTTACGGATTCCAATTTCCTTTGTGCGTTGATTTGCCGTGAAGATGGCAAGTCCGAATAAACCCAGTCCAGCGATGATTACAGAAAGTCCCACTGCCCAGGATAAAAGCTTGGAAAGCTGCTTTTCTTGTGAATAGAAGTTTTGGATTACCTCGTCCACAAATCGTAGATCCAATTCATCATCGGGGAAAACCGATTTATAACTAGACGTTATTTTATCGATCGCATTTTTCCAGTTTTCAGGATGCGATTGATCCAATGCGATATGGAGTACATAACCTTCTTTACTACCCATATAAACAACCGGTTTAACTCCTTGTCGCGCTGAAGCAAGATCAAAATCTTCCATCACACCAACAATGATGTTATGTCCATTTTCGAAGGTTTTACCAATGGCATCGTGTGGTTTTTTGATATGTAGGAGTTCAAGGCCTTTTCTATTGATCAACATTTCACTGGTTGAATCCAATAGGCGTATATTCCTTCCTGCTAAAAGCGGAATCTGATAAACGTCTAAATAGTTTTCATCACCCGATCGACTATCAAAAGTCAAGGATTCCTTGTCGGGCGATTGATCGTAGGAGATTGCAGTGGTCATCCAGCCGTTCATCGCTGGAGCGATGTTCCCAAAACTGATTGCTTTGACATCTTTTAACTTCTTAAGCTCGTTTTTGAGAATGACGCCTTTAGCGGAATTTTGAAAAGCTCCCGGAATATAGATATTAACAATGGCATCTTTCTGAAAGCCCATATCTCTATGAGTGGCGTAGTTGATTTGGCGAACAACGATAAGTACACATATAAGGAACGCTTGGGCCATGACAAATTGAAAGATGGTCAGCGCTTTACGTATCCATGCACTTCGGGAAAGGTTGGTGTTTTTCCCAAGTTGATTTTTGAGCGCCAGCACCGGCGCATATCCTGTCAGTACCCAGGCAGGGTAGAATCCTGCAAGTAAAGTGACTAAGATCAATTGCCCCAATAGGAACAAAACAATAACGGTCTTGTCCAAGCGTTCTATGCTCAGGTTTTTTGGAATAAATCCTTCGAAGACATGTAAAAACAAAGGAAGCAATAAAATAGCAAATAATGTTGCCGTCAAACTTATGAGAAAAGTTTCGATCAAAAACTGTTTAATCAATGTCGTTTTAGAACTGCCCAGGGTTTTGCGAATACCCACTTCTTTCGCTCTTTCGATGGATTGCGCAGTGGATAGATTGATGAAATTTACCGCACCGAGTGCCAAGAGGAACAAGGCCAGTAGAATGAGGTTGCGTAGTGCTTCGGGGTGGGTTGCATCATAATTAAATCGCGTATCAAAATGTACATCTGCCAAGGCTTGCAATTCCATCTTATCGCTGATCTTTTCTCCTTCTTTGTATTTATATTTTTTAAGGAGATTTGCAATATTGTGCTCCAGTAGATGCGGATTGCTGTGGGCTTTTGTTTTGATAAGTACTTGATGGGAGTCGGATATGCTATTCCAGGCTTCCCAGTTATACATGTTCTTTAAGTTATTGTCAATAGGGATCGTCGCATCAGCAATGAAACTTTCAAAATTGAAATCCGAATTATGTTGCGGATTTTCAATCACTCCAGCGACTTGAAGCGGGATACTATCCGCATAAATAATCGTTCTACCCATTACATTGGATGGAAGTTCTTTGCCATAAAACTTTTCTAATGTTGTTTGTGTAAGAATAATATTGCCCGAGGAATTTAAAGCTTGTGCGCTGCCAGCTAACCATTTCGAAGGGAAAATATCGAAATATTGACTGTTGGTAAATACCATCTTCTGTTCTTTAGGGAAAATCGGGAATTGATCGGTTGCCAAAGAAACTTTAAGTTTTTGGATATGGCTGCGGTAGATCGGGGCTACCGTTTCTACGTTTGGGAGTTCTGCTTCCATCGTACGAACCAATGGGACGTAGACACCAGCATTTTTAAATTCGCCATTGTTAACCACACGATATACTCGTTCTTTACCTGGTACATGTTTATCAAAACTATAGTCGTATTGAATCATGAGGAAAATAACCAACGTAGCCGTAATTCCAATAGCGAGACTAGTAATATTGATGAACGTGATCAACTTATGTTTTTTTAAGAAACGATACGCCGTTTTAAGTGAATTTACAATCATTGTTATTTCTTTTTTTAAACCCCAATTTTATAATCTAGTGTTGTTATTCGTCCCGCAAACTATTTACAGGATTTAGTAATGCAGCTTTGAACGTTTGAAACCCAATGGTAATAAATGCCACAAGGGTAACTGTCATTATCGCGACCCCGTAGGCCCACCACGGCATCTCGATATGGTATACAAAATTATCTAGCCAACTATTAAATAGGTAATATGCAATTGGTCCTGCAATAAGAAATGCTATACAGATCAATTTGATGTAGCTGGCAGACAGTAAATGAATAATACTGCTGATACTTGCACCTAAAACTTTACGGATACCGATCTCTTTACTTTTTGATTCAGCTGTATATGCCGCTAGTCCTAGTAAACCTAAACAGGCAATAAATAGCGTCAGAAAAGAAAATAGCGTCATGATATTGGACGAGCGAATTTCATTTTCATATTGATCCTGTACATGTTGATCTAAAAAAGAGAAGTCAAAAGCGGCGTCAGGGACAATAGCTGTATAGATTTTTTTTAACTCCTCGATATAAGTTTGCAAATCTGTGGTTTTATACCGTATTAATAAATTACGGGGTGATTCAGAAGGATCATTCATGGTATAATAGGTATATCCGCCGATCTCAGATTTTAGGTTAGCATAATTAAAATCTCGGACAACACCGGATATAATGGAGTTAGTCGCACTCATCTCTGTGATGATATGCTTTCCTATCGCCTCTTCGGGTGTCTTGTAACCTAAAAATTTCATTACTTTTTCGTTGATCAATACATAACATGTTGAATCAGTACCGCCGATAACATTTGGTAAATCCGCTCCAGCAAGTAACTTTAGCCCTAAAGTATGGATTGTATTACCGAAAGTAACACAAGTTGAAGTTGGTAGTCCCTGTTTGTCGGTTGTTAATCTGTAAGTTGTTTTTCCGCTTTCATTGAATCCGGGTATAGATTGTGCGAAAGTAGTGGAAACGGTATTGTTCAGGCTGCGAACTCGCTGACCCATTGCATGTAGCTTTTCTTTATTTTTTATAGATCGAATTGAAATGGATACAACATTTTCGGGCTCATAACCCAAATCTTTGTTGCGGATAAAGTTCATTTGTGTGAGCATAATGATAATACCGATAATGAGTACGATCGAAATAGAAAACTGGCATACAACCAATACTTGCCTAATGAATATTGTTTTTCCCTGTTTATTGTATCCTTTGTTCATTAAAGATATCGATTTGATGTTCGAAAGAAATAGTGCAGGATAGCTACCAGCAACAAGTGTAATGATCAACCATGCCAGTGCCAATATCCCAAGCATATCCCAATGAAGTAGATGTTGAAGCGTGATATCGGTCTTACCGAAAAAATTGAATACAGGGATAAGTATAATGGCGAGGATTACCCCGATGAGCATTGCAAAGAAACTTATCGTTGCCGTTTCCACAAAAAAGCGGATAATAAGCTGTCTACGCGTAGCACCAAGTACTTTATTGACACCTACTTGTTTCGCATTCTTCTGTGATTTTGCTGTTGCTAGATTCATGTAATTGATACAAGCAATCATAATGACTAAAAAAGCAAGAGCCGATAGTGTCTTGATATTGTTTATATTTCCAGTACGTGTTGTCACTCCACGCGTCAAATCGGAAGAGTAGAGGTGTACTTTTGATAAAGGTTGGAGGAAAAATTGCGTATAATATTGATTGTCTTTTTCGACATACTTATCAATCAATTTAGTAGCTTCTTGCGCAATGGAGCCTGGATCTGCGCCTTTTTTCAACAGAATATAGGTTTCGTAACTCGCATTGGTCCAATACACATCTTGCCCCATCCATGAATCCATTATATTCATGACCATGTTACAGTCTAATGTGCTATTGGCAGGGAAATCTTTAAATACCCCAGTTACCTGAACGGTATCTCGTTGATTGATAGTGATTATTTTTCCTACAGCTTCCTGTTTACCAAATAGCTTCTCTTTCGATGATTGAGAAAGAACAATGCTCTTCTTGTTTGAAAAAGCGGTATGCGCATTTCCTTCAATAAATTGAAAATCGAATAGGGAAAACAAAGAGGAATCTGCGAGATATAGTTGCTTTTCGGAGAAATTCTCATTTTCGGTGCGGAGAGAAGCGGTTGCACCATAGCCATCTTTTACAACACGTACCATATTATCTACCTGTGCAATGTCTGCCTTTAAAGCTGGGCCTACCGCATTCGGTAGCGTGAGCATTTTTTCCTCATTATATGCTGCGGATAATTTCATGTACACCCTATAGATATTATCTGCTTTAGAATACATGGTGTCAAAACTTAATTCCTGCCGGATAAAGGCAAATAAAAATAGCGATACACAAATACCTATAGCCAGTCCACTAATATTGAGGATACTGAAAAATCGGTTTGCTATGATCGTTCGCCAAGCTGTCTTCATATAGTTCTTTAACATGATCGTATGGGTTTTTCTGTTGCTGATGTATATAGTGTTGTTCTACCAAATATGCTTTATTTATACTATTTATTCATCCCGTAAACTATCTACAGGGTTGGCTCTTGCGGCCTTCAACGTTTGATAGCTCACCGTTACTAATGCGATAATGATTGTAGCAAAACCAGCAAAGACAAACATCCACCACTGTGGGTCAATATGATAAGCAAAATTGTCCAGCCACTTTTTCATTGCCATCCAAGATAGGGGAGTTGCGATGAGCAGGGCCACAGCCAACAACTTGATAAAGTCCGAAGAGAGTAGAAGGATTAAATGATAGATGGAAGCACCAAGGACTTTCCGTACGCCAATTTCTTTGGTACGCTGTTGGGCTGTATACGTAACAAGTCCCAATAAACCTAAACAGGCAATAAAAAGTGCCAGTCCGGAGAAGGCTGTAAAAAGTCTTCTAAAATTAAAATCCGCTTCATATTGTCGATTGAAATTGTCGTCAAGAAAGCTATATAAAAATGGACGGTTTGGTACAAGTTCATTCCACAGCTTGCCGATTCTGGCAACGGTCTCAGGCTGGTTTACATGTTGGATATTCACCGTTAAATACCGGCTGCTGTTTGGCTCAAGTCGCAAAGCTAAAGGCTCAATCTTACGATGTAAAGAAAGGTAATTGAAATCTTTCACTACACCGATAACCGTTCCTTCTCTTCCCCATTGACGAAATTGTTTGCCAATAATATCTTGTGGATTTGAATAGCCCCATTGTTTTGCAGCAGATTCATTGATAACAAGTGAATGGGCCGTATCCGCTGGGAAATCTCTGGAATAGGCACGCCCTGCGGCCATTTGCAGACCAATATTAGGAATAAAGTCAACATCGACTTCATATAAGAAAGGAGCAAATTGACGCATTGTTCCGTTTGCTGACATGATTTCTGTTCCTGCATTTGGAAAAAATGTTCCCGGTACCGTACGTGATGCAGTGACAGACAAAACATCTTTATCTTTTGCTAGTGTAGATTTTATCGCTTCCAGATTATTGTTTACCTTATCATCGAAATTATAATCTATCACAAGCCGTTGATCTTTTTGAAATCCAAGATCTCGTTGCTGTAATTGATCTAGTTGAGAAAAAACGACGACTGTACCTGCAATGAGCGCAATAGAAAGGCAAAATTGAAAAACCACTAATACCCGACGTAACGATGTACCCCCTTTGCTGTTGCTATAACTTCCTTTAAGTACTGCAATCGGTTTGAAATTTGCTAGAATCAACGCGGGATAGCTGGCAGCAAGAAGTCCTGTAAGAAGGGTAGTGAATAGGAATATTGCCCAGGTCGTCCCATTTTGCAGGGACGAATAATTGAGATGTTTGCCCGAGAATGCTTCCAAAAAGGGGAGAAAGGCTATAACAAGCATTATCGCCAAAATACTACTGACGAATACAAGAACCAATGATTCAGACATAAACTGAAAGATCAGATTGCTTTTACTCGCGCCTATCGTTTTTCGGACGCCGACTTCTTTTGCTCTTTCCATTGACCTTGATGTAGCCAGATTCATAAAGTTCACACAGGCGATCAGTAATATGAATCCGCCAATAATGCTGAATATGTATAAATTCTGATAGCTTCCATTGGTGCCGGGCTGACGATCCGCAGACGAGTGCATGTAAGCCTGTAGAAGTGGTTCAATATGGAAATTGTATTTTGCGTTGGCGTTTTGGTTTGTTGGGATATGACGCTTGAGAAAATCGGGTGTCTTTTGGTTGAATTTAACAGGGTCAAAGTCTTTTGAAGCCAGAAAGTAGGTGTAGAAGTCTACATAATCCCAACCTTCTTTGTCAAAGACTTCCGGTCTTGCTTTTCGAAATGTACTCATCGAGAGCAGTGCATCGAATGTAAAGTGCGAGTTCGGAGGTACATCGGCTATTACTGCTTTTACCGTATATAAACCGGCTTCGGCACGGCCCGCGGCTAAGCCCCCTTCAAGCGTTTTGCCAATGGGATTTTGATCGCCGAAATATTTCTTAGCAGTGCTTTCTGTCAATACGACAGAATAGGCATTATTTAAGGCTGTATGCGGGTCGCCGGCCAAAACCTTCCAACTGAAGACATCAAAGGCAGTAGAATCCATGAAAAATACATTTTCCTCTTGGAATCTTTTATCGCCTTTTTTGAGTAGGATAGACGTTTGCCCTGAAAATTGAACGACCTTCTCTATTTCAGGGAAATCAGCCTTGATAGCATCACCGACGGGTGCATTGCCCCAGATCTGATGCTGCTCTGTACTGCTTACATCCTTATAGTCATGGACGATGCGGTAAATTCGATCTTTATTCGCATGATAATTGTCGTAAGACAATTCGTTTTGTACATAAAGAGCTATTAATAGGCAACAGGCCAATCCTATTGCTAACCCAATTATGTTGATGGTTGAATATCCTTTATTTTTAGAGATATTGCGCCAGGCTATTTTTATATAGTTCTTGATCATAGCTCAATTTCTTAAATCGTAGTGTGTATAACAATCAATTAGTTTCTTATATTCCAGCTTTTACTCATCTCTTAAACTATCAACCGGGTTTGCGCGTGCCGCTTTTATGGATTGGTAGCTCATCGTAAAAAATGCAATCAGTAGGGTCGCCGCAGCTGGAATCGTAAACATCCACCAGGTTAGATCTATCTTATACGCAAAATCATCCAGCCATTTGTGCATCATCCACCAAGCAATTGGGGTAGCGATCAATATAGAAATGAGTATAAGTTTGATATAATCTTTTGATAATAACCCAATAATCCCCAGTACCGTACTTCCCAACACTTTACGAATACCAATTTCTTTTGTACGTTGTACCGTGGTGATGGTAACCAGGCCGATCAATCCCAAGCAGCTGATGAGAATTGTCGTCGATGTAAATAGATTGATGATCTTCGAGAATTTTAGATCACTGCTATAGAGTTCTTTAATTTGTTGATCATAAAAATCATATTTGAAAGGCGCTTTTGGGTAATACTTTTTCCATTCTTTTTCAACCTGTTTTAATGTTTCGGTCCAGGTCGCTGAATTACTGTTGAGTTTGATAATAAGTCTATTTAGTTCCCATTTTTTTATGGAACTCAGCATGACGACAGGTTGAATGGCTGCATGGAGATTTTTGGTGTGGAAATTGTCTGTTACACCGACAATTTGCCGCTGTTTGTCTGTAAACGTAATAAAGCTCCCAACAGCATTTTCAGCGGATTTGAAACCTAATTTTTCCACGCTGGCTAAATTTAAAACAATGCCTGTACTCGTATCAGCCAACTGCAGTGGGCGGCCTGCAAGCATTTTAAAATTAAAGAGCTTAAAGTTGTCCTGGTCGACAAATTTCATTTGTACGTCTGCTTGTACCTGGCCCGTATCACTCTTTGAGAACACTGCATTACCCCAATGATCATTACTCATGGGCAGATGACCCAAAGAAGCCTGCTCTACGCCTGCGATGTGTTTAATCGCCTGTTTGAAAACAAATGGATCAACATGGCTATCCTGATAGCTTTTACTTGGAAAACGTAGGGTGACAATAGCGTCCTTATCAAAACCAGGGTTGTTCTGAAGTGCATGTTTCAGCTGTAAACCAATGATGCAAGTTGAAATAACAAAGAGTTGCGCAATCAAGAATTGAAAAATAATGAGCATTTTTCGAAAAGATAGATTGCCAAATTTGAGACTTTGCGCATGTGAAATTTTAATGACTTCAACAATCTTGATTTTGTTTGTTAATAAGATCGGATAACCCGCGGAAATGAAAGTGATCGTAATTGTAAGTATTGCTAGAAAGAGCGAAACGCCCCACGGATCGGGATACAACTTAAGTTGATCCGGAATATAGGCGGATAAAATTGTTTGAACAACGAGCAGTAAAGGCCAAGATAAAAGTACCGAAAAAGCGGTGATACAAAATGTTTCTAGTAAAAAGAACGTTGTAATTCTCTTTTGACTTTCTCCTAAGGTCTTTCTGATACCAATTTCCTTAGCGCGTTGTGGAATTTGCGCGGTAGCAAGATTGATGTAATTGACACAGGCAAGTAACAGCAGGAATACACCAATACCAATAAGACCATACATTATTTTCTTATCCACGTTATTTTGAGCGTAAGATGTAAAGTGTAAGTCTTTTAAAGGGACGGTATTGATGTGCATTTTAAATCCAAACTTATCAAATTCAGCATGTGTCATCTCATAGACTTTTTTGTCGGCTGTTTGGATCATGTTTGGGAGAGAAGCAGATGATTTTACTTTAATAAAGAGCTGCCAATTTGAATTTGAATTGTTCCAATTTGTACTCTGCCATTCCTTTTCTGGAATCCGGATAAACTCTTTAGCCAAAAAGCTGCTGGGATGAGCTAAATCTTTTACAACACCAGCGACATTGTACAGTGTACTATCGTAGGACAATGTCTTTCCTACGATTTGATCTACTGGCATATTTGGAAAATACAATTTCGCACGCGATTCCGTCAGGACGACTTCATGGCTATTTTGTAGTATATTTCTTGGGTTGCCAGCTAACCAAACATAAGGTGTCATTTTGAAATATTCTGCTGTGGTGCCGATGATTTCGGACTGATCTTCAAACTCTATTTTCTGGCCACCACTCTGATTACTGACCCGCTCGAAGTATTGTTTAAATATAGGTACTGTCAGTTCGACATTGACAAAGTTTTCCTTGATATATGCCGGTAACGGTGCAGGAACACCATCGAAATGATCTAATTTATCCTTTTCTTCATAAGAGGTGTGAACCTTGTAAATCTGCTCGCTTTCCGGGTGATGTTGGTCAAAACTAAATTCATAATTGACGATGCGGAAAATAAGCCAACAGGCACTTATTCCGATGGCAAGTCCAAATACATTTAAAAATGTGAAAAGACGGTTACGCCATAGTTGTCTAAAAATTAATTTAATCGTACTCATCATCTATAGGTTTTTTATGTCAATTTATTCGCTATATCATCCTTGTCTTACACCGAAGTGGTTTCCATGATCACCTGTCCATCCAACATGCGGATCACTCGGTCAGAAAACTTGGCATCGTGTTCACTGTGTGTTACCATGACGATAGTTGTGCCGGCTTCGTTCAATTCTGTCAGGAGCTGCATGACTTCGTTACCATTATTGGAGTCTAGGTTACCTGTAGGCTCATCCGCCAAGATCAGTTTGGGGTTATTAACAACGGCACGGGCGACAGCAACACGTTGTTGTTGACCACCGGAAAGCTGTTGTGGGAAGTGATTGCGACGGTGCATGATCTGCACTTTTTCCAATACTTCTTCGACCCTCTTTTTGCGCTCTGCTGCTGGAACATTGGTATAAACCAAAGGAAGTTCTACGTTTTCAAATACAGTGAGTTCATCAATCAAATTGAAGCTTTGGAATACAAAACCGATATTATGTTTACGAAGATCTGAACGACCACGTTCTTTGAATTTGGCTACCTCAATGTTGTTGAACAGGTAACTTCCTTCATCCAGATCATCCAATAACCCAATAATATTGAGTAACGTCGATTTTCCACAGCCTGAAGGCCCCATTACAGCAACAAATTCTCCTTCTTTAACATGGATATTTAGGTTGTTTAAGGCTACGGTTTCAACTTCTTCTGTGCGGTAATACTTTTGAAGGTTGGTGATTTTGATCATATTTTTTATGCTCATGGTTTTTATGTTTTGGATCCTTGGCAAAATTGCTTTGGATGTATACTGTTCTGTTATTAAATTCTTTTTAATTTTTTACTGATCTCTTAGCGTTTTAGTCGGATTAGCTATCGCTGCTTTAAATGCCTGTGAACTGATGGTCAATAAGGCAATGACAATAGCTGTCAAACCGCTGATGATAAAAATGGTCCAGGAAATATCGATATGATGTGCATAATTAGTTAACCATTTATTCATGATCACCCACGCAATAGGAAACGCAACGATGCATGATATTGCCACTAGAATGACGAATTCACGATTGAGCATTTGGATGAGTTTCGAAACTGAGGCACCCAAAACTTTCCGGATGCTGATTTCCTTGGCACGCTGTTCGGTGGCGTAGGCCGCCAGACCAAAGAGTCCCAAACAGGAAATAATGATGGACATGATGGCAAATACGCTGGATAGTTGTTGTACAAAAAGCTCGGCTTGAAATTTAGTGTTGAAGCTATCGTCCAAAAACTTGTAGTCAAAAGGAAAACCAGGATTATTTTCGGTGATGATCTTCTCGATTTGCTGAATTGCATCCGGTAAATCGACTCCAGCCTTTGTCTTGATGGTCATGATGCCATCATCTCTGTTCATCGGCAGAAACAGCATTGGCTCAGGATCAGCATACACATTGTTATAAACAAAGTTCTTAACGACACCAACGATGGTGAATTTTTCCTCACCGTAACTGATGATATTACCGGCCACAAGGCCATCTTTTTTGATCATTTTTGCAAATGCTTCGTTGATGACAACCGAGGTGCTATCACCTACAAAATTTTGATGGAAGTTTCTACCGTCAAATAGCTTTAGATCTAAAGCCGGAATGAGTCCTTCGTCCGAACGTAACATGCCAATTAAAATACTGGCATTTGGATCTTTTCCTTCCCAGCTAAAACCCGAAGTATTGGAGTTGATATTGAGAATACTCATGTCACTGACACCGACTCCTTGCACAACTCCTGTTGCTAATAATTGATTCTTAACGAGCGGCAGATGTTTGGCCATATCACCTTGTAGCGCTGTAGTCAACACCTGACTCTTGTCAAAACCGAGATCCCTGTTCTTGTTGTGCTGAATCTGTTGGTAGATGATAATGGTACAGATAATTAACACAACTGAGGCTGTATATTGTAGGATGACCAACCCTTTACGGACGAAAATTCCGCTACCGGCCTTCTGTTTTGCCCCTTTGATCGTTGAAAGCGGCTTGAATGCCGAAAGGAAAAATGCGGGATAGCTACCTGCAAATAATCCACATGCTAATGTTATTGTCGTTAAAAATAGCAGGTGTGAGGGGGCTAAAAGATTAACCTGAAGATCCTGGCCTATCATGGTGTTGAACGGCCTGATGAAGATATAGATTAGTAATATAGCAACAAGAGAGGAAATAATTGCCAAAACAACGGATTCTCCCAAAAATTGCATAATGAGCGATTTGCGACTTGCACCAACCACTTTGCGCATCCCAACTTCTTTTGCTCTTTTTTCAGACCGTGCGGTTGCGAGATTCATAAAATTGATGCACGCAATTAATAAGACAACCCAAGCGATAAAGGTAAATAGCCGAATATTCTTGATACCACCCTCTTTTTCAATACCACTGTTATCAAACTGATTGTAGGTAATCCAACGTTCCATTGGATAGAGAAAATTCTGTGAGAAGGTGACTTCACCATTGGTCTTGTTTTTGACAAAATCCATCATCTGTTTGTTGATCCGATCAACATTGGCATTATCTTCGACCTGAACCAATGTTTGTACACCATTGTTTCCCCAGTTTTCCAACCAATCCTGACCAGCTTCAAACTTTTTGAAAGGAATCAGCCATTGAAAATCATAGCTGCTATTTTTGGGTAGATCCTTGATTACGCCTGCAACAATAAATGGTTCAGTATTGTTTGTTTTGACAGTTTTTCCCAATGCCGGGCGGTTACCAAATAATTTCTTCGCTGCAGTTTCTGATAATACAATGTTATTGACTTGATCAAAGGCTGTCTTTCGGTCTCCTTCAAGAAATACTAAGGATAGCACATCGGCTATGCTCCCATCGGCATATACACCATTTTGAAATATATTATTGTCTCCGACGGAAAATAGCATGGGTGAATTCCAGCTTATGCGCACGGCATGCTTGATGCCTGGGATCTCTTTCGCTATGCTTTGAGCGAAAGGCCCCGGGGTTGATTCAAATACATAGGTGGCTCCATCGTATGTCTGTTTTGATTTGACAATGTAGATATCCTTTTTGTTGGCAAAGTTATCGTTGTAGCTCAACTGGTTTTCAACCCATAAAAAAATCAACGATGCCGCCGCAATCCCGATCGCTAGTCCAAAAATATTGAGAAAGCTATAACCTTTGGTTTTCCAAAGGTTGCGGATTGCGGTTTTAATAAAGTTTTTGATCATGATTGTAATCGTATGATAAAAGGGTGTATCGGCATATTTATATTCCCGATACGCCCTTTATAATGTTACTTTTTAATATTTAGTTCTTGAACCTTATCGTAGGTCTCATAGCTCGATACGATAACTTTATCTCCCGGTTGTAGGCCTTTGATAACCTCATAATATTCAGGATTCTGTCTTCCAAGCTGGATATCTACACGATATGCTGTACCCCCATTCTTATCCAATTTGAAGATCCAGTTACCACCGGTCTGTTGATAAAATCCACCTTTTGCCAACAGCAACGCTTTTGTTTCGTCACTCAGTGCTAGACGTATTTGTAGGGTCTGACCGCGACGGATTCCTTTGGGGACATCATTGACAAATTCCATGTCAACCTGGAACCGACCATTGGTAACTTGTGTATAGACTTTCTTAATACGAAGTTTGTAGGTTTTGTCACCGATAGAAAACTCTCCCTGTAAATCAGGGAAAATTCGGTTGATATAGTGTTCATCAATATCCGCGCGAACTTTAAACCCTGTTAAAACGTCGATTTGTCCCAATCGTTCACCTGCATTTTTGTTTTGTCCAATTTCTGCATCGAAGGAAGTCAGCTGTCCGTCAACGGGTGCCCTAACAATTAAGTCGCCAATTTTCCTTTTCATCAGTTCCAAAGCACTTTGTGTACGTTGATAGGTTTGTTTATCCTGATTAGTTTTTTGTGCGTTGGAAATTTCGTCTTGTTTGAGAATCTGTTTAGTCAGGTTCACGCGCTCTTTTTGATAATTATATTCGTTCTTTGATTTTTCGAATTCCTGTGTACCGATGGCTTTTTCCGCCAGTAATTTTCTATTTAAGGTATACACACGTTCAGCCTCTCGGTAGGCCTGTTCGACATCAGCCATTTGGTTACGGTTGTTAATGGAAGCTTGCTGGGCATTGGTCTGTGCAATCTGAGATTGTGTCAATAAATTGAGCACTTGTGTTTCTTGTTGTACCAAGGTAAGCTCCTGATCCGTATTGGATAGACGCATGATAGCATCCCCTCTTTTTAAGATAGCGCCGTCTTCTACGAATTTTTCTTCTACTCGTCCACCCACAGAAGCGTCAAGATATATACTGCTAATTGGAAGTACTGTACCGTTTATGGGGATAAATTCTTGAAAGTTACCATTTTTTATTTCGACAATAGAGATGCGGTCGGCTTCAACATTGAGTTTGCTTTTACCAGATGTAAAATAGAAACTGGCGCTGATTAATCCAACTAAGCCAGCAACCCCTACAATGGTCATGATACGTTTGCTATTCCACTTCTTCTTTTCTAAAGGTCTGTCCATAATTTAATATCAATTTGGTATGTAACTATGAAAGCTGTGCCAATAATTTAATGTGTTGATTTATAGATTTTTATTTTGTTTTGTCTAGCCTTCGGTGTTCGATAGCGGACACTTCTTGTACGAAGGCGTACAACGGTCTTTTTTTTCTGTCTATGGTGCAAACTGAAACGTTTTGAACAAAATCAAATATAACTATAGGTTGTGTTTGATTCAGTAACATTTCATCCGACGATGTTGTTGCTCGCTTTGCTCAAGAGATGCAATATTTTCAATGGTTTATTGCATTTTCAAACCTATTTAAGTAAAGAAAATTCTGTCCATTCCTGAAAAAGGTTTACAAAAGGTCTAATACGGTTCTTACTTTACAGTTTTGGTGGGTGAATTGATATTATGAATTTAATTGTTTTTT
>NZ_JAVDTD010000021.1:0-43379 GCF_031455655.1 Sphingobacterium sp. 2149
ACTAATTTAAGATACGAAAAAAGGAGCAGAAAACTGTTATTTCCCACTCCTTTTTTTTGCCCAATCTAAAACGGGACTTTTTCAGTGCCCTCGCAGAATTGCGGGTCTTTTTTATTTCCTACTTTCTTTAGGCCTATCCGTCGGATCGTTCGGCATATCGTTAAGTTGATCGACCTGTGGGTCTACCCCAGCCTCTGCATCACCATGATCCTTATCGTTTACATCTCGAATTACTTCTCCATTGACCCCTAGTTTAACTTTTTTCTTCTTCTCCATTTCTGTTCCGACTACGCGATTTTCGTTCTTTGTTGCCATGTCTTTTTAGTTTATTATTGTATAATTATTCTATTTATATCCGCTAATACCACATCGAGATCAGATTTTCTAAATATTCAAGACTGCTGTTTAACTTTCAACATCAGCCAGAAAAGCGATATCAACCAGAGTTTCCAGACTTAATTGGGAGCCAGTCCTTAACAAAGGACATTTCAAGCATATTTATGTTAGATCTCTCTGTTCAAATGAACTTATATAATAGAGGAACAGCCTTCAACTTTATAAAGTTCTTTACAATTCTAATTTTTCAACAACAAAACAGGCACAATCCTCTTTCCAATAACAATAGATAAATTAAATTCGAAACACTTTCAATTTGAACGTTGTTCTTCAGCTAAGCGTATGCGACTGCATACTACGATTAAATAATAAAGTGAATATGAAAAATTTAACAAAATTAATTGCCGTTGGACTAGTTTGTCTTGCCGCCTTCGGATGTAACAGCGCTAAGACCGATGATGAGAAATCAAAAGAGTTGATGCGGGACTCCGTACCAAATGATACTACAACGATACAATATCGTGACACTACTTCTCCACAATCTAGAGGAGAAATCCCACCGACCCCTCAACCGGATACATCGACGACAAGATAAAAACGAATAAGAATCTTTTACTGTCATTCCACTCACATTTGGATAACCGTCTATTTTCATTTTATCGGAAGTGCACGTAATGGATTCATTACAGAGAGCTAGATCAATTCAATATTTTCTAGCTCTCCTATTTAAATTTATTTGAAAGTCAGATTGATTTTTGAAAATCCCAGACCCTGCAGAAGTGGCTTAAAAACCGTATTGGCATTCGCTTTGGTTTGCTGAAGAATGTCTGATTTTTTAACATCATCTGCAACCGCCTTTTCTGCGGCTTTATATGCCTCATCTACAAGTTCCGCTTCTCTTAAAAAAGCCATCTTGGTATCATATACCTTCGAGGCTTCATGGTCGATCTTAATATAGCAAATTTCTGGAGCCGGTAACTTTATAGCGACTGAATCTCCAATAACTTCAATATCTTCCGGAGTAAGCTTCGTCAGATTTACACAACCTACAGCATCCGCTTTGACAATTAATAATACACTTGCGTCAGGTAAAAATGTATTGACATTCTTATGTTCTACCACATCACTATAACGATATTTTACCAATTCTAATTTCCCCATAGCCTCAATACGATCCACTAATAACTGATGCTTACTTTCCACCAACGGACCACTATTATATTTATTGTAGACAAACCAAGCGCCCACCGCCAAAATGGCTGCGGCGATTAAAAATTTTAAAAATTTTCCCATAAATTATACTATACAAATTAAAGACCAAGTTGCCTTTTTATCTATTTAACCTCGAAATATTACCTCAATACTATCATAAACTTCGCCAACTTGGTTAAAACAAAAACTATATATTTTGATAGACAATTGTTTAATTAAAAAGTTTAAAAAACATTTGGAAAATATCAGGTATAATACTACTTTTGTGACATCAAAATCACGGTAGGTATAGCTCAGTTGGTTAGAGCACTAGATTGTGGTTCTAGGGGTCGTCGGTTCGAGCCCGATTACTTACCCAAAAAGCGGATCAATTTAAATTGATCCGCTTTTTTTATTTCAAGTAGTATTATCAATAATTTTTCTTTCGCCTTCTAGCGCCACATAAAACCACCTATACGGAAAAAACGTAGCAACTTGTTGATCATGGTTAAAGCAGGCTTTTTAACTCTCCATTTTAATCCATCAATTCCTGTAGGAGCTGCATTGAAATCCTTTACTGTTGCCTGCCCTGTTTTCATATGTATCGGTGCCTCATCTCTTCGGTGCTTCTCCACAACCAAGATACTGTCATAATAGTGAAGCGAGCTTACCGAACGTGTAAATCCATTTACTTTCAACCCACGTTGTTCCGAATGATAAGCGTTGATATAATCGATGAAATTCTTACTATATTCAATAAAAGTTCCATTCCTTTTGTGCCCTCCTCCGTAAAACACTTGATAAGATGTGTGCAGATCTTCACAGAGATATACACCGGTGTCTTTTACATGATCAAAGAGTTCTTCAAAAGTCACAATCTGCTGTTTCATAGTATGGCCGCCATCATCGATTAAAATATCGATCGGTGGAATAGATTCTTTCACCTGACGAAGGAATTTTCGGTCGGACTGTGAGCCAATAAATATCTCCACATTCTCTTCTTCGAGTTCTTTACAGTGTGGGTTGATGTCAATACCATATATTTTCGCGCGATCACCAAAGTAGTTTTTCCACATCTGAAGGCTTCCACCCTGAAAAACCCCCACTTCTAAAACGACGATATCTTTGCCCTTGAAACGACTAAAATGTCTGTCGTATACATCGAAATAATGCATCCATTTATTAATCAATTTTGCATCATTATTTCGGAAATAACTTTCTAACTCGTTCATTTATTTTTGGTCTATTTTGATTCGTCCTTTATTTTTATGTGCTGAATTTATAGAAATATAACGAGAAAAACAATGATATATTTTTTGTTTTTAGCACACCGATTTGGATGATATGACTCTTAAACAATGCCACATTTATTTCTTTGGCTTTAGCACTCAAATGAAAACGAATTCTATCGAAACAATTGAGGAAATGGAACACTTATCCTATAAAAAAATTCAAATTTTATTTTTCCTATGATATTCTTCAAATACTCTTGCTACCTTTGTCATTCAAATTAAATAAATATGCCAAAAGAGACAAAAGAAGGGCTTTATCAGGGAATTATAGAGAAAGATGACAATGGAAACTATTTTTGTGGCCCCTACTTACTGGATTATCAGACCGTAGAGACTTACTATAAATTGGGAGACCGTGTTAGCCTTAAAACCATCATTAAAAACACGAGTCGCAAAAGTATGGAGACTTACCCGCAGAAGTCGGTTAAATTTTCTTTTGCTTCTACGGAACATGAAAATGATTAATATTAATTCTGAAAAGGGGATCATTCGATGATCACTTTTCAGAATACCTTCCGACTAAGAAAGGCTGTCAAAGCGATCCTGGAGGTATGAGTTAAGGTAGGAATCAAAACCATCGAAGAACTTTGTAGAGATCCTTTAATTGTTATTTTTATGAGTTCTGTTGGTTGAGAAGATTTTAGCAAATAGAGCGTTTTCAAAATTACATATAAGCCAGTCAAATGTTGACTGGCTTATATGTAATCTGCGGGAACTGCTAGTTCATTCTATAAACTTTAAGCTGTTTTTGGAGTTTTTTACGTACCATATGAATTCTAGTCTTAACTGTACCTTCTGGCATATCAAAATAAGATGCGATTTCATGATATTTATAACCGTCCAAAAACAGACGAAAAATTTCATAATTTTCTGAAGTTAAGCTCGTCATCGCTTTTTCGATATCTTCAGCCATGAATTTATTGATTCCTTTATTATGTTCAGTAGTATTTGTACTTTCTAAAACCACGTACTGATCTTGAATTTCAGTAATTCGTTTTGCTTTTCGATACTTATTGATGTACGTATGTTTCATAATGACATATAACCAGCTCATCAATTTTGGATGTTGCACAAATTCATCTATTGACTTCAATGCTCTTATCCAAGTCTCTTGTATCAAATCTTCCTTTTCATCCGGATCAGCTGTAAATTTGGCAGCAAAATGATTAAGCAAACTTCTTTTTTCGTTAATGAGTACGTTTAAATTGTAATTGTTCATAACTTATCCTCTTTCTTTATTCAACTGATTGTTTAAAATGGTTTTACAAGAATAGGGTAACAAGAAGAGTGCTACACTTTAAACCCTTTTTAGCTTTAAAAAGAAATAACATTGGTCCGAGTAGAAATACGTTTTCAACTCTTCGAAGCCTAATTCGCAGGCTTTAGCAGATTTATTACCTATAATTTAAGTGGCTATCAAAAAAAGAGCAATATTAAAAAAAGATAATAAGGTATTTATTTACCGTTGAAATGTTAGAAATACGTTGAGACTGTATCTTAACGATTCATTTTTAACAGCATAATGTACGATCCGTATCGTAAACTGAACACTTAAATGATTTAAAATAATTTATCAAAACAAACTATACGTATGCGAATGATGTTCTACTGGAAAAACAAATCAAAAATTATGGGAAATTTATTGTACATCATCGCTGTCATTTTAGTTATCATTTGGGCAATCAGCTTTTTTGGAGGCTATGCTACAGGAAATATCATCCACGTACTATTGGTTATTGCTATAATTGTTGTACTACTTCGTGTTATTCGTGGTGCCGCCTAGTATAATAGCATAAAGCTGAAGAGTTAGAAAGCCGAACATGTCCTCGTTCGGCTTTTTTAACAACTGCGAATCAGTAATAACGATGCTTTATCTGAAAAACTGCTTTTTTTTGACAACATGTTGGCGTTTATATCCATTTAAATTAAAATTAAATTGTCGGCAAACATTTCGTCTCACAGTTTTGTTCCAACTAAGATACAACGTTCTTAGGCACCGATCAATTTCAATAATCTTAAAACAAAAACTTATCAACTATGATACAAAATTCAGAAATCATGATACATGCCGCCCGATTAGGCAATATCGAAGTTCTACGTGAATTGATCTATCAGGATACTGATGTCAATACTCGGGATAGCAAAGGCTATACAGCATTAATAATTGCCTGTTATAATAATAAGCTTACCGCTGCCCAATTATTATTGGAAGCTGGTGCCGATGTGAATGCTCAAGATAATGGAGGCAATACAGCGCTTATGGGAGTAGCTTTTAAAGGTTATTACGATATCGCTAAATTACTAATCAGTTATGGTGCAAATCTAAATTTACAGCATGGAAACGGTGGCACTGCTCTGATGTTTGCAGCCATGTTTGGACGAAATGAAGTTCTTCAACTTTTGCTTCACCACGGTGCAAATACGAGTTTGCTTGACATGCGTGGACTATCGGTACTTGACTTAGCCGCGCAACAAGGCAACGATACCGGTTTAGCTCTTTTACAAAATGAAACTATCTCAAAATAAATAGCCCGCATATGCGGGCTATTTATTTTAAAACTATGCTGGAACCTTACCTTTTTTCTCCCGCTCCCAAAATCTGTGCTTTGCAATTGCCTTAATAAACTTATCAGCCAAAAACTTCGAATCGCTTTCAATGATTATTCCTTCATCCAAGGTAGAGCCTACGTCAAATTCTGGTCCCTTATTGAAAAAATAAGTGGCATCCAAAACCAGACGAGCCCCCGTATCTGCGGCGATAGCTTTACAGTGCTTAAAAGCTTCATTTAGGAAATGAACCGCATCCGCATTTGATTGTAATTTGTTCACGCTGTCTTTCCCTCCAGGTAAGTATATGGCGTCATACAGTACGGATGCTGCCGTCAAGAAACTTTCCTCAACTTGAATCGGCTTATTATCTGAACCCATAATTTGACCTAACTTTGGTGAGATAATATGAATGATGCCTCCTTCTGATCGAATAGCATCTGTCACAACTTTTAGCGAACTTGCGTCTACACCATCAGCAGCTAGTACGGCAATTTTTCGGCTTATAATCGTACTCTTAACAGTATCTTCCATACTTAATGCAGCCGATCTTTTTAATTTCACCTTAACTTCAATAGGCTCATAGTCGGAAGGATTTGCATCTGCTGGGAGACTTTTATTGATTGGCTTTTCGAGCTTCTCCTGCACCTGCAATCCCAGAGCGATTGCTACTTGGCCTGCCAGGCTTTTATCAACCAACGATAATATACCAATCATTCGCTGTCTTACTGCAACTGCTTTTACCTTGCCTAATTCGAAGCTGAATGCATCGATAATGTGGTTTCTTTCTGGCTCAGATTGACTATTATAAAATAATTGTGCCTGACTAAAATGGTCTCGGAAACTGTCACTTCTCGCACGAACTTTTCGCGCATCAATACGCTCTTGATAGCTTTTAAATCCTCCTGCTTCTTCTGATACTTGCAGCGGATAATTATCCCCCAACGAATTTGGTCCATAGCTTGTCTTCCCACGATCTATTCGTTGGCGCATAAATCCATCACGTTGGTTATTGTGGGAAGGATTAATGGGTCTATTTATCGGAATTTCGTGAAAATTGGGACCTCCTAAACGAATCAATTGGGTATCGGTATAGGAGAATAGGCGCCCCTGCAACAGCGGATCATTCGTAAAATCGATTCCAGGTACAATGTTTCCAATATGGAAGGCCACCTGCTCTGTTTCAGCAAAGAAATTATCTGGATTTCGATTCAATGTCATTTTACCTATAGGCAGTACCGGTACAAGTTCCTCAGGAACAATTTTTGTCGAATCCAATAGGTCAAATTCGTATTTAAATTCATCCGCTTCAGGGATGACCTGTACGCCAAGTTCCCATTCTGGAAACGCACCGCTTTCAATCGCTTCCCAAAGATCCCTTCGATGGAAATCGGGGTCTTTACCAGAAATATTTTGTGCTTCATCCCATGCAACGGAATGAACTCCAAGCATTGGTTTCCAATGAAATTTAATAAAATTTGATTCTCCACGGGCGTTGATAAATCGAAAAGTATGCACCCCAAACCCCTCCATCATACGATAGCTTCGTGGTATGGCACGATCACTCATTAGCCACATGATCATATGTGCCGACTCGGGCATCAACGAAATAAAGTCCCAAAACGTATCGTGGGCCGATGCAGCCTGTGGAATTTCATTATCAGGTTCGGGTTTGACCGCATGGACAAGATCTGGGAATTTCATAGCATCCTGAATAAAGAATACAGGCATATTGTTACCAACTAAATCGAAATTACCTTCTTCAGTATAAAATTTGACTGCGAAACCACGTACATCGCGCGCCAGATCTGTTGAACCCCTTGAACCAGCAACAGTCGAGAAACGAACGAAAACTGGCGTTTCTATTTCGGTATTATTCAAAAAACCTGCTTTTGTTAACTCACTCAAAGGCTTATATAATTTAAAAACACCATGTGCGCCAGACCCTCGAGCATGTACAACACGCTCCGGAATGCGTTCGTGATCGAAATGGGTGATCTTTTCCCGTAGAATAAAATCCTCTAAGAGCGTTGCACCTCGATCACCTGCACGTAACGAATTTTGATCATCATTGATTTTGACCCCCTGATCCGTTGTCATCTCTTGACCTGTAGCATCTGCGGTATGAGGCCGTAGTGCGCTGACTTTTTTATTTTCAACTGCCTCAACCTTTGCCGTTTTCGATTCTTTTTTTTTCATTATAGTCGATTTATGGGTTTACACATTTTTAATTGAATTAAGACCTGGGAAGGCAAAGACTGACTCCTCATGCTATCCTAGTTAAAAATATTCGATATTCCTTTTAGGAACTCTTCCAATCCATTAATCGTTTGTTTTAATTATAAAAGTTATTCCTAGGGTTTCGGTTACAAAACGACGACACAACTCATGATGACATACACTAATTACTAAAAAGTCTAAAGCAATTGTATAAATGCATATCGAAAGTCGGACGATAAGAGGATTATTGAACTTGTTGTCATTAGCTTTCAAAGCTTATACAAAAAGTTGTACCCACATTGAGTTCACTTTCAACAGTAACTTTTGCGTTGAGTCGGTCAGCTATTCGTTTAACAATGGATAAGCCAATACCCGAACCTTCAAATCCTTGCGAATTGGGCAGACGTTTAAATATGTCAAATATATTGCTATCGTCACGAATATCCATGCCTATCCCGTTGTCTTTGATGTAATAGTGAACCGAATTACCCTGTTTTATGCTATAAACTTCAACTACCGGTTGATCCTTTTTACTACTATATTTTATGGCGTTGCCAATCAGGTTTAAAAATAGCTGATACAGCAGTGTTCTTTCGCCTATAATCGGCCAAGTTTCACCTAATATAAACTCTAGATTTTCGCTATCAAACTGCTGCTTGCTACTCTCTAGAATATTCAGAATTTTATTTCTCGGATCGATCAGTTCGGTCTTAAAAGTTACATAATTAGACTGCGTAAGCTGATAAACTTTATCCATCATTTCTGTGATCAGTCCTGTGGCATCCATGATATTTTTTGCCATCTTACGTAGCATGTCTTTAGAAAGATCATCTTTTATTAACATCATCTGAGCGGCAAGCTTTATCGAGGAAAGTGTATTTTTAAGGTCATGAGTTAATGTATAGCCAAATGTATCTAAGGCGTTGTTGGATCTGATAAGTTCCTTGTTAAGTTGCGCAATCTCCCCGCCCCGTTGTGCGATAGCTTGTTGGGCTATTTGTGCCACCTTCTCCATAAAAGAAAGTTCAGTCTTTCTCCACTTAACAGACTTGCCTTTCATCGTTTCACGCCAAGCTTCAAAAGATGCTCTTGGCGAGGGAAATTCAACTTTCCTTTCGGGATCATAAAGATATATTTTTTCGGGCTTTCCTGCCCAAACGTCGTCATATATGTGTTCCTTACGGAATAAATAGATGTAATATTTATTGCCAGGAAGAATATTTATCCTTAAAACGCCAGGCAAAAACACGCCGTGTTCTGACTCTACTTGATCTTAAACAAAATTTGACGTAGAAAAGAGTTCGGTTCGTTTTTGGCTTTCTATGTACTTATCTATTGTACGTTGCTGCCCTTCATCCGGCACCGTTCCCCAGCTTTTAGCAGTATGATCGTTCTTGATCATTAATCCATCGGCTGCTACAATTTCCAAAATCTGGGGGGCAAAACGTTCAAGCACAACGCCAATATCACTATTTACTAACAGTTCGGATTTAAGATCGCGTTCCATAACACCCATGATGGTTTGTGCGACCAAATTTTCCTTTTGATGTTCTGAAAGATAATAATTTACTGCATACTGCGTTAAAAAAGCACATAAGTGTCGTTGGGAAAGATCGACATTCTTGGGAAGCCTGTTTTGACAAGCTACAATTCCCCAAAGTTTTCCATCGATAACGATAGAGAAGCTAGCACTGGCGCGCGCGCCCGAGTTCCTGAGATACTGCAAATGCACCGGCGACAAGGCTCTGACGCTGGAATGCGTGAGGTCTATCTCCCCCGCCTCCAGTCCATGAATAGGAATAACAGGGGCATCGATATCCGCAACATGTCGCGCAAGAAATTTGGTATAAAGTGCCCTAGCCTGTGCAGGAATATCAAATTCCGGGTAACGATATCCCATTAGCGAGCTCATTCCTTCATTAATAGACTCCGCAATCACTTGTCCACTATGGTCTTCTTCAAAACGATATACCATGACACGATCAAAACCAATGATCTGGTGGATCAATACTGTCAAAGAACGCCAAGCATTGCCATTTTGTTCCTCAAGGTATTTAGCATAATAGAATAAACGCGGCGCTTTTAGGCGGTTCTCATTGCAAATCTCTAGTTCAACATATGTTTTATCGTCGTAGCGGTAAATGCTCAAATAGTAATCATTATCCTTCATACGGATACGCTCAACGAAACGAGAGAATACCTGCCCAGTGATCTGTCTCTCAATCTCTTCGATATTCCATTCGTTCGCTGCAGAACAAAAAGGCAACAACTCCCTAATCGAACGTCCGAGAATTTCGTTTAAAGGAATATTCAGCACATGAGATAGATTTTCACTTACTGCAATGCATCCGATCTTATCGAAAACACAAAGGAAACCGAAAAATTGGATTTTACCACATAAGTGGATTTCTTCATCATGACACTCCAATTGAGGCATATCTTACTTGTTTTTAATATTTTAACTTACTATTAATAGGAAATTCTCGAAAAAGATAATTGCCATACAATATAAAATCTAGCATCCCTCTTCAAACATGTCATATCTCAGGCTAATATATAAAAAATAACGACGAATAATTGATTAGACAACCGTCAAACTTTTTTTAGCAATTACAGGTAAATATTACCGCACCTACGTAAGCGAGAAAAAGCTAGGTTGGAAAGAACCTAGCTTTTAAACTTTCTTCATGGCTGGACAAGCCGTCTTGAATAGTAAACAATAGTATTACGTACTTTGTTTGAAATTTGTGATCATCTTTGTATCCACCTTTATCTTTCAAATAAGCACTGTAATTTTTAAAAATAAGCTATTGAGAACTATAAACATAGCCGGACCACGGTGATAACGGATAGGATGTAATTACCGGCTTATCCGTACCAACAATAAGCTCAGCTTGTGTTTCGTGAGTATCAAATATCATTCGCCATTTGAAATCTTCCGGTAAATTTACGTGCTGTACATGGTCGGAAAAGTTCATGATTACAACGATAGATTTTTCCTTTTTTTTCACCTGAAGCAGAAGTACTTTTTTATCTTCGATGCATTTGACCTTCAACTCATCCCGCTGCACATCTTTCAGCAGGGGGTTTGTTTTCCGCAACGCTATTAACGATTTGTAATACAATAAACGTTGTCGATAGGGTTCGCTATTGAGCTCGTCCCAATCCAGTATAGTCTCTCTAAATATACTTTCACTCTGAGGATCTGGGACATCAGAATTCGTAATAAAATCTTCAAACTCTTTCTTCCGGCCTTCCCTAACTAGTTGCACGAGCTCAGGATCACTATGGCTTATAAAATATGGGAAAGGCTTTTCTGTCCCCCATTCTTCACCCATAAATAGTAAGGGAAGATAGGGAGACATAAACACAGCAAAGGCCATGAGGCGCGCTATTTCGCTAGAATAAATCTTCACTGCGCGGTCTCCTAACATTCTATTACCGATCTGATCATGGTTTTGGCAAAAAACTATGAAGCGATTCCCTTCAAGACCAAAACTGTCTGTTCCGAAGAACTTTTCCCGGTGGGAAGAGTAATTACCGTCAAAAACATAGGCTTTCTCATAGGCTTTTGCCAGATCATTCAATCCATTAAATTCTTCATAATATCCCTTCTTTGGTTCGCCCACCGACACTCTTAAGGCATGATGAAACTCATCTAACCACTGCGCATCCATATCATAGCCATTTTTTGTCAATGGATCCAGAAATCGCCTATCATTGAGATCGCACTCAATGAATAAAAAGCGATTCTTACCCGAATTGATGATAATTTGGTCCGTTTCCTTGCGAATTTCCTGAAGGATGTGAACTGCTCCGAAATCTTTAATCGCATGCACCGCATCTAGTCGAAGAGCATCAATATGAAAGTCTTCAAACCACATACGTACGTTATTGAGCACTAGATCACGCTGCCCATGACAGAAACGATCATCATAATTAAGAGCATCCCCCCATGGCGTATGGTATTTGTTGGTGAAATATGGCCCATAATTCGAAAAATAATTTCCTTCAGGTCCGATATGGTTATACACCACATCCAAAATTACAGCTATATTAACTGCATGGAAGGCATTCACAAGCCGCTGAAATTCTGAAGCTCCACCATAGGAATGCTGTACTGCAAATGGGAAAACGCCATCATACCCCCAGTTCCTCCCTCCCGGAAACTGTGCGACTGGCATAATTTCTATCGCAGTGATCCCCAAATCCTTCAAATGCGGAATTTTTTTTATGACACCATCAAAATCGCGAGATGAGGTGAATGTTCCGACGTGAATCTCATAGATCACGAATTCGGAATTTTTAGGGGGCTTATAGCTCTGATCAGTCCAATTAAATCGGAGATCTATTGCCTCTGATGGTCCATGCACACCTTCAGGCTGGGAAAGGGAAGCCGGGTCTGGAAGTTCATTTCCGTCCACACTAATTTTATACCGATCCCCAGGAGTTATTAACGTACTCTCAGCATACCAATAGCCATATTTTAGTGGCCTTAGAGGTATTTCTAAATTATTATCACACAATCGGCAAATCACAATTTTTGCTATTGGTGCCCATACGCTAATTTGACAGGTTTCGCCTTCAAAACGAATGCCCACATGCTTAATTCCGGTCTTGCTCATACGCTCTGCAGTCTATTATTGAGATTGAAATAATAGTATGGAACGTGAAGGAACTAAGACAGTATCACCCGCAGCAAACTCTCCGAAATTTTCTATCGTATCATTATTCGTATCTAAGATTTTAATCCATCTAGCTCCATAATTTTCATTTGGGAGCTGATACGACACATCTTCCCAATACGCGTTAAACAACAGGTAAAAGCTAGCATCCACGATTTTCTTTCCGTCGTTACCAACTGATCTAATACCTTCACCATTTAAATATACCGCAAGTGAACGCGCATGGTCTTCCTGCCAATGATGGTCGTCCATCTCGGATGCATCAGGTAAAAACCATACGATATCTTCAACACCCGTACCGCGAATAGGCAATCCTTGAAACCATTTTCGGCGACAGAATACGGGATGTTCCCGACGAAGATGTATTAATTTCTTGGTGAAGTCCAATTGGTTTCCATCGATTTTAGTCCAATCCAACCACGAAATCTCATTGTCCTGGCAATATGCATTATTGTTTCCCTGCTGCGTTCTGCCGAATTCATCGCCAGCCACAAGCATGGGAACCCCTTGAGAAAGAAACAATGTTGTCAGCATATTTCGCTTCTGTTTCTCCCTCAAACTATTGATCTCAGGATCGTCTGTTGGTCCTTCGACACCACAGTTCCAAGAACGGTTGTGGCTCTCTCCATCCTGATTGTCCTCACCATTTGCGTCATTGTGCTTTTCATTATAAGATACTAGATCGTGAAGCGTAAATCCATCATGTGCCGTAACGAAATTGACACTGGCCGAAGGGGTACGGTTGTCGCCTCGGTATAAATCAGAAGAACCGGTAAGTCGGTTTGCGAATTCGGCAATCATGCTGTCTGCTCCAATCCAGTAGTCACGGATACAGTCGCGATACTTTCCATTCCATTCGGCCCAGCCGGGGGGGAACTCGCCAACTTGATATCCCCCTTCTCCGATATCCCACGGTTCGGCAATCAGTTTAACCTGTGAGATGATTGGATCTTGATGGATCACATCGAAAAAAGAGCTCAATTTGTCTACTTCGTGCAGTTCACGCGCCAGTGCTGAAGCCAGGTCGAATCGGAATCCATCTACATGCATTTCTTGAATCCAATAACGGAGGCTGTCCATAATCATCCTTAATACGTTGGGTTGGCGGGTATTTAGTGTATTGCCGGTTCCGGTAAAGTCCATATAATAACGAGGGTCGTCAGCTAATCGATAATAGGAGGCATTGTCAATACCTCTAAAAGAAAGTGTTGGCCCCATTTCGTTACCTTCGCCAGTATGGTTGTATACCACATCTAAAATAACTTCTATGCCTGCCTCGTGCAGTGCTTTAACCATCTGTTTGAATTCCAAAACCTGCTCTCCATGGTAGCCTGAAGCAGAATAGCGCACATCTGGTGCAAAAAAACCAATACTGTTATAACCCCAATAGTTGCTGAGTCCCTTATCCTTTAGATGACGGTCAGTCAAAAAATGATGTATAGGTAACAATTCTACCGCTGTAATACCCAATTCTTTCAGGTAATTTACTGCAACGGGATGGCCCATTGCGGCATAGGTACCTCTTATTTCTTCAGGAATATCGGGATGCATTGCTGTAAAGCCTTTTACGTGTGTTTCGTAAATCACACTCTTATGCATAGGAATGCGGGGTGGCTTATCGCTTCCCCAGTCAAATTTGTCGTTTGTAACGACAGATTTAGGAACAAAGGGAGCACTATCGGTTGCATCCATGCTTAAGTCATCATCTCCTATAGTGTAGGCGAATAAAGCATCATTCCATTTAACAGTTCCTGAAATTGCTTTTGCATATGGATCAATCAATAATTTATGTGGGTTAAAGCGATGTCCGCTTGATGGGTCATAAGGACCATGAACCCGATAACCGTAGAGTTGCCCAGGTTTTATTCCAGAAACATAGATATGCCACACTTGATGTGTTTTCTCCGTAATTTTAAATTTAGCGATTTCTCGCTCGTCTGAACTATCATAGAGATAAAGTTCAACAGCCTCAGCGTGCTCGGAGCAGAGTGCGAAGTTCACTCCTTCCCCATCGTAGGTTGCCCCTAAAGGGTAAGGATTTCCGGTATAAATGTTTGTTTCCATCTTTATGTTTAACGGTTATATATTTTCGTGTAATTAAATAATTTATGTTGAATTTTTGATGTAAATGCTCTTTTCTGCATACGCCACAACCAATTTCCAGCAGTACTGGCTGGCGTATTCATACGGCATGATCCATCAAGATTTAAAATATCTTGCATCGGCACTATAACCTTATCCGCGACAGATGCGTAAATTGACCGTATAAGCACTTCATTGACATTCTCACTATCAACTATTCTTCCAAAATAGTTTCTTAAATTTATTTTGCTCAATAGACTTAGGTCCTGATTGTACCAAGATAACGTGGTATTATTATCATGTGTACCGGTATAGGCAACAGAATTTCTGACATACTGATGAGGAATGTGAGGTGATCGGGACATATCCTCACCAAAAGCAAATTGTAATACCGCCATACCGGGAAATTTAAATCGATCTCGAAAATCATATACTGCGGCATCGACATCGCCGAGATCCTCCACTATAAAGGGCATATATTCTAGATTGATCTTAACTTGCTCAAAGAAAGCCTCACCAGGGCCCTCCAACCATTTTCCATTCTTGGCAGAGGTCTCTTGAATAGGTACTTCCCAATAGGAAGAAAATGCTCTAAAATGATCCAGTCGCAAAATATCGAACAACGAACAGTTGTGCGCTAGCCGGTCGATCCACCATTGGTATCCATCATGCTTAAGAGATTCCCAATTAAAAGTTGGCATTCCCCATAATTGGCCATCTGCATTAAAGTAGTCTGGGGGTACTCCGGCAACATATTCCATATCTCCATCTGCTTTTAAGGAAAAATAGTGCGGATTGACCCACACATCTGCGGAATCGTAGGCTACGTAAAATGGAATATCGCCAATAAGTCTAATGCCATAATCTCGTGCATGTTTTCTTAAGCCATCCCACTGTTTGAAAAATAGAAATTGGAACCACTTTTCTTGTTGTAATTCATCTCGAAATTCAGCAGCAAAATTGCTCAACGCGGCACTTTCTCGATTCTTATAATGCTTTGGCCACTCATACCATGGTTTATTTCCATTTCTATTTTTTAACACCTTGAAAAGAGCATAATCATTTAACCACTTCGATTCGCGATCTACAAAATCGGAAAATTCAAATGCTGCATGCGCTGGCAGACGACTATAGGCCTGTTCCAACAGTTGGTATTTTGCCAACACTACTTCAGCAAAATTTATCGTTGTCGATGCTTTACATTTTAAGTGCTTTATTTCATTCTTTTGGAGCAGACCTAATTTTATCAGCTCCCGCAGATCTATGAATAATGGATTTCCAGCCCTGCTACTCAGCGTACTATAAGGCGAATGGAATTGTGTAGCATCTGTAGGGCCCAATGGAAGAACTTGCCACCAGCTTTGCCCGCTGCGGTAAAGTTGCTTCACAAATCTTCTAGCTTCCGAGCCCAAGTCGCCTATCCCGAAAGGGGATGGAATTGAACTAATATGCATCAAAATGCCTGAGCTCCGCTGAGGTGGAAAATCCGTGTAGCTGATGATAGCCATTGGAAGATCCTTAAAAATCGTATTGACTGCAATCTCCATTCCTTCACCTTCTGCTTCTGTTAGGATATGCTTCCAGGCTACGGAATGGTTTGATGAAAGATGAACTTTGGTATCAGACCAATCAAATGAACCAGGAACAAATTTTGAGATATTACCGATTTCTGCGAGATGTAAGGGAACAACTATAACCATCCATTCCTCACCCGATCTACGCGCGAATGCTAAAATATTATTACGAAAGCGGCCAGTTACTTTAAGCGGCACGTAACTGCCATCGGATGCGAGAGCACGGTGTTCCTTTCGCAGTTTCACCAATTCCCTTACCAACCATAATTTAATTTTCCCATCAAACCTATATCTCCATAAATCTTTTATCCGCACTTTTTTATCCCCATTTTCAATAGCAGACAAAAGATCCTTCCTACGCTGATAATCTATCGGTCTTCGATTGTCTGGATCGACAAAACTATGGTTCCAAAGTTCTGAACCCTGATAGATGTCAGGTACGCCAGGACAAGTAAATTTTAAAATTTGCTGAGTAAGCGAATTTATGACACCAAAATCAGCGATCACTTCAAGAAATTGATAAAAGCTGGTAAAAAATGGACGGTCTCTATCGAGCAGAAAAGAGGCGAACTCCTGAACAGAAACTTCATAGTCCACATTTGGGCTCTCCCAGCAAGAGCGTTCCTTCCCCTCTCGGAGATATTTAACCAAGTAATCAAGAAAGCGTTTTTCAAATGCTAAGGATATATTAGAATCATTTTTTTCCATGGGAAAAGAAGCGACCAGCGACTGATAAATGAAGTATTCATCATTTGGATGCGGAAGATCTCTTGGGTATTCGTTCCGCACCATATCGTGCCAGAGTTGAAGCTGTTTAATCCACTTTTGCGCCATGGCGGTAAGTACCAATAGACGACTACGCGCATCTTCACCACGTTTGGTATCGTGAGTCGAACTTGCATTCATAGATAGTGACCAGTTCATCTGGCGCTCTTGCATCATATTATGAAATTCATTTTTACTCACACCCCAATTCGCTGGATGATCGCCCACTTCATTATGGCCAATAAAGCGGTTATACGTAAACATTAAAGTATCTTCCACCCCCTTCGCCATGACTGGACCTGTCAACTGCATACAACGCATGAGAAATTCCACCAGATCACTTTGGGTTTTCGGCTGATAATTCACCTGCGCTTGTTCGAAGAGATTCCTAAACTGATTAATCAGTGTTTGGTTGAGCTCAGGAATCTTAGTTAACTTTGCAAAAATTGATAAAAATAATTTATAAGTTGATGCTGACAGTGGAAAGCGATCGTCATAAACGCGGTATATAGGAAACGATGCTAAAAATGATTGTAAAATATCCTTTAGGTGGCTTTTTTTAACCTTGCTATTAACACGTAGGAGGCTTGACAGTAGCTTCGTGAGGTTTGCAAGCTCGCCCTGCATGTGTTTATTGAGAATTGTACTCTTTTTTAAATATTGTTGTTCCGCAATAGATGAATTTTCGCCAACTAATTTCGTATAATATTTATCTAAAATTTTCTTTCCAGATTTGGATGTGAAGACATTATTGCACATCGATAAGAAGTCGTATCCTGTTGTTCCCTGTATTGGCCATTCATGGGGAAGCACTTCCCCATGCTCCAATATTTTTTCAGCAACTATATATGTAGTTGAGCCAACAGACTTCCTCAAATTACACAAATACGCGGTCGGATTGTAAAGTCCGTCAATATGATCAATCCTCAATCCGTCAATCAGTCCTTCTTTAACCAGTGTTTTTATTAACTTATGAGATTCGTTGAATACATTCTCATCATGCACGTTTAAACAAATCAGTTCATTTACTGTAAAGAAACGTCTAAAATTTATTCTCTCGTTTGTGATCCACCAAGGGCAAAGTTCATAATGCTGAGCGTTTACCAACACATCAATATCATTCAAATTACTATTAAATTGATCAAGAATGTGCTTTAACTTTCTTTTCGTCAGTTTATTAAAAATTTGAGCACGCAATAGTTTCCATTCTTCACCATCTCCATTGGCTTGAACAGTACTTATCTGTGTTAAAAGTCCTTCAAAATTAGATTGTGTAGCCTGTAAATAATCCTTCAGGATAACACAATACGATTGAGGAGAAATTGGATACTGGTTTCCCTTATAAGACAGTCGAAGGCTATTATTCAAAAAAATGACAGCGATTTCGTTGTTCGAAATCGCCTCGTCCAAATTATCTGTCAATACAGGGACCATTAACCTTCCCTTATCAAACAAACCTGAACTATAACAGGTATCGAAAAAACCACTAAATTGCGATGACTGGCCAAATTCCAGAAGATCCATAAGCCATTCATTTTTCGGATGAAATGCCATATGGTTAGGAACGATATCTTGTAACCATTTAATTTGGTATTTGTTCAATAGCTCCTTGATCGATCTCAAATCTTCCAATTTACCCAACTCGCTATTTATCTGATTAAAATTTATACCATCATATCCATGAATGCTCCCAGGGGTTGACTGGAAAATGGGGGATGCGTATACTGTATCTATACCCAAATCTCGGAGGTAAGGAATTACGCCTTTAAAGTCCGAGAAGTTGAAATCTTTATGAAACTGAATTCTGTATGTGGTATGTGGCGTATTAATAGATACTTTTTTAGTTGTGTGCATGGCTTGCTGATATCTTTTTTAGATCAGAACATCTTTCCGCAATTTTAGTTCATTGGATTCTCCAGAAAAAAAGATTATTAATTATAAAAAACAATAAAGCAAAAAAACAATTTAAAATTAAAACGAATCTGCTTGAGCTGCGTTCTTAATGTACTTCTTCAATAATTGCAGTTTTAAATTATTATACACATGAAAAAAATAGGAATTACGTTTTCTGCTTTTGATTTGCTTCACGCAGGTCATGTTAAGATGCTCGAAGATGCCAGAGAACAATGCGACTTTTTAATATGCGGATTACAAACAGATCCTACTCTCGATCGCCCAGAAAAAAATAAGCCAACACAATCTGTATTTGAACGTTATATGCAGTTAAAAGCGTGCAAGCATGTTGATATGATTATACCCTATGCTACCGAACAGGACTTAGAAGATGTATTGCGATCGTTCAAGGTACATGTTCGTATTTTGGGAGACGAATATATGGATAAAGCATTTACTGGCAGGAAATACTGCGAGGAGAAAGGAATACAACTATATTTCAACAGAAGGGAAAATAGATTTTCGAGTTCGTCTTTACGGAAAATAATTGCATCCAAAGAAAAAAACAATAAAGGTGCTGTGGTAAGCATAAATGAGGCAGCAAGTTACGCTTTGAAGCGGGTAAATGCATAAATTAACAATTAACATATGATAATAGGTATAATATTTGGGGTATTCGACATGTTGCATGTAGGCCATATTGTGGCTCTTCAGGAAGCTAAGAGTCAATGTGATTATCTTATTGTAGGTCTTAAGACAGACTCAAAAGTACAAGAAAATGATACTCATGATTCTGCACAAACGATGGTTGAAAGGTTTATCAAATTAGAAGGTTGCCAATTTGTTGATGAGATTATTCCGTTTGAGTCTGATGACGATATTACGGATATGCTTCAGTCGCTTCCTGTACACAAATACTTTATAGGAGAAGAGTATAAGCTTGTAGATTTTTCAGGTAGAGATTATTGTGTTTCAGAAGGAATTGAAATTTACTACACCAAAAATAAAAATAGGTTTTCAAGCCAATCACTTCGAAAAATTGTAAGTAAAAAGGAAGTAGAAAAGGCGGAAAAAAGTTTTAATACGAATCTAAAGTGTCATACTACTACTAACACTTCGATAACTTCCTCATGAAAGACGACTAAAACACATGTTCCGCAGGGTTCCAATTAACAGCATTATGTTAGCGATCTGAAAAAATCAACATAGGTGTATATATGAAATTCTGCACTAATCGTCTGTAAAGTTGGATGACTTGAATCTATTAGCAGCAATTCACAATTGGTAATAGGCCGAATTGCTGCTATTCTATTTTGGCCTTTTTAAAAAAGATATTGAATAGTTATTTCCCTGTATAGTACTATTTTCCTGACACAATCATTTTTCTTCTTGTCGTGAATGCTCCACAGCACAATAGGAACCGATATCAATAAAATACTATTCACTTTACCTACCACCTCAAAATTTATTTAATTTATGGACGCCCCCTTCCATTTCTACTTGTTAAAATAGATAGAATCTATGATTCACTTACGTTGTTTTACTAACTTATCAGCGTATAAATAACGTGAATACAGAGGTCTGGCGATAAAACTCTACTTAGAAAAAGTTTTATACGGTTTTATATTCCAGGCGTCATGAGCAGAAGAACAGATTAAACCATCTATAAAGCTCATAATCAGCACAACTAAGTGATTTTAAGTATAAATCACATTTCCCGTGATATTTACTTGAAGATATTGCTAAAGCTTTTGAATAGGCAATTTTGGCAAAAAACTGCACTGTTGTTGTACTGTTTCATCAGTATTCATTAAGATTATTAAATAACAATATGCAACATATCGAAATAAATTCATTTTTTATTGAAAAAAGAGGCCTACTCAAAAATTTCGCTTCCCAATTTACCACAGATCCTGAGATTAAGAATGATCTTATACAGGACACTATGGTTAATGCATTGAAATCAATTGAAAAGCTTATGCATAATCCAAAAGTCGGTTCTTGGTTATACGTGATCATGCGAAATATCTATATTAATCATTATAGAAAAACGAAAAGAACTGAAAACTATCATCATGAATATGCATCTCTTGCCAGGAATGAATCTACTTCTACGAATGCAAGCACAACTAAGTTTATTCTAGATGATATACAGAAAGCGTTGAGTCAACTTTCTCAGGAAAATTACGAAATTTTCAATATGTTTTTGGAAGGATTTAAGTATTATGAAATCGCGGAATATATGCAGATGCCTGAAGGAACGATTAAAACACGTATTCATTTTATTCGTAAAACGATGAAAAAACAACTATCGGTATATCATTAATCGACTATCGTTAATTAAAAACTTCATTAAACTATAAAAATAAAAACTATTTACATATAAGTCTTGTTATTTAAAAAACATCACTAAATAAATAAATATTATGATTTCAAACAAAACACTATTTGCTTCCCTAGCGGCTTTAACATTGCTAGCATCATGTAATAACCAGACGCCACAGGAAAAGGCAGCTGAAAATATGGAACATGCGGAAGAAAAAGCGGCAGATGCCAACGAAGAGGCGATGAAAACTTCAGAAGACGCTGCGACAAAAGATGCCGAAGCAGTTGTTTATTCGGATAAAGCAGCCGCGAACGCTGCTATAGCTTCAGTTGCTGCGCCTGTTCTATCCAATGATAAAGCCAAAGAGCTCTATACAAAGCTTGGAAAAACTTGGGTAGAACGTATCAATGCAGAAACTGCTGATAAAGCATTGGATAAAGAAAAATCTTTGTTAGATATCAAAAATGAAATTGAGAAAAATGTTGCAGACGGTAAAATATCAGCTTCTGATAAAGATAACATCATGAAATATCAATCCGACTGTATTGCCGCAGTAAAAGCTGCTCTTTAGTACGAAGGAAAAATAACTACAATAATTGTCATAACGTGGATGTCTTGCAGATTGGTTTCAATAGCAGGACATCCTTTTTTGTTGATACCATTACGTATAAATTAGGCAATTATCTATCCAGGTTGGATGAACTTTCGACTGCTTCTAGCAGGTCATTGATGTCAAAAGGCTTTGCTATAAAACGATTAGCTCCTGCGCGAAATGCCACATCTTTTCCATCCTTACTGGCGGATATGCATATTATAAACAGTTCTTTTAGTTCTTTATCTTCTCTAATTTTTCTTATCAATTCATCTCCGGAGAGCATCGGCATCCATATGTCTAATAAAATGACATCGGGTTGCTTTTCCCTGATCACTCCTAAGGCGTTAAGACTGTTTGTCTCAATAATTGTGTCGTAACCCGACATTTCCAATAGCATTTGTAACATGTCAACTATTGTACTATCATCATCACAAATGAAAACCGTTTTGTTTTCCATATTTAATTTTACTCGCTAATTTTGAACATTATTTTCTCATTCATTATCCCATTGTGTTTCCTTTGTGACCTGCCCGTCTTCTATGAGTGCTATTTTTCAAATATAGTTGATAAATATGTTATAACGCGAAA
The DNA here is from genome assembly GCF_031455655.1 of Sphingobacterium sp. 2149. NCBI lineage: Bacteria > Pseudomonadati > Bacteroidota > Sphingobacteriia > Sphingobacteriales > Sphingobacteriaceae > Sphingobacterium > Sphingobacterium sp. 2149. The sequence continues at coordinate 22,095 of NZ_JAVDTD010000021.1, forward strand.
TTCTTATAAATTCGTTTAATAATCTCCCGCATATTATAATACTTTGCATACGGAATTAAGATCCATTAGCAATAACTTGCTCTAAAAAATAGATTTGGCGTTCATTTATCTTCTTTATGGCCTCTGTAAATGTAAACCAGGCGCCCCGATCAACTTCAGGATAAAGTTGTATCTTTCCTGATCTAGGAGGCCATTCCAATGCAAAGGTATTACTGATGAGTTTATACGGATCCATATCTCCCTCAATTGCCCAACATAATACTTTTTTCCCTCCTTTCTGTTGAATAGCAGACAATTCCATAAAATTTCCATTAGGTAGATACCCTGTTTCCTCCATAAACTCCCTTTTAGCAGCTGCGAGAGCATCTTCGTCCATACCGATCTCTCCTTTCGGAATGGTCCAACACCCTTCATCTTTCTTGGCAAAATATGGTCCTCCAGGATGTACTAAGAAAAAATAAATTTGTTGTTCCTGAATTTTATACATTAATAATCCCGCACTACAATTGAGTTTTCTAGCCATTCGTGTTATTGTTACTTAATCTAATCCATGTAGGGGCATGATCGCTGCTTTTCTCCCATCCACGAACGTCCCTATCTATACCACCTTCCATTAACCGAGCCTGGATCGACGGACTCAATAGGATGTGATCTATACGCAACCCTGCATTTCGAGCATAAGCCTGACGAAAATAATCCCAAAATGTATAAACTTCCTTATCCGGGAAAAGTGTACGTATAGAATCTTGCCATCCATCTTTTAGCAAAAGACTAAAAGCTTCCTTAACCTCTTTTGTAAAGAGTGCATCATTGATATATTTTTCTGGTTTATAAGTGTCTATGTCTTCTGGAATAATATTGAAATCCCCGATCAGAATAGCCGATGCATTCATCCGAAGAAGTGTTTTAGATCGTTTGGCCAACCGTTCGATCCAATCTAATTTATAATCATATTTGACCCCTGGAAAAGGGTTGCCATTAGGTAGATAAATACAACATATTACGACGTTTTGGATTATGACCTCCAAATATCGGCTTTGGTTATCCTCAGGATCTCCGGGCAGGACTCTTGTGATCTCTTCAATCTCATATTTCGAAAGCACCGCAACTCCGTTCCAACTTTTCTGGCCATGCCAAATGGCGTGATAGCCGAGATCACTTATTTCTTTCAACGGAAAACGTTCTTGAGGGGATTTAAGCTCCTGAAGGCAAACTACATCTGGCGACTCTTCTTCCAACCATCGTAAAAGGACTGGAAGCCGCGCGTTGATACCATTTATATTATAAGTTGCTATCTTCATAAAATGAATATGTTAAGTTAAAACACAACGAGCCAAAGGTCACAATTGTTTGGAAATTTATAATATTATCGTATTATAACATCTACATTCAATCCTATCTGATTTACCGATATGAGTTATTGACGTCAATACTTGCAGGCTACGCCGACAAAACACGTTTTATTACTAAATCAAATCTTCAGATTAATTCCAATAATTGTATGCAAATCGTTGGACGCTAAATGCGCTTCGTGTTTATACTGTCACAAAAGATCGGTTCTGATAAGAATCCAAGGTTTACTGCGCTATAAATACGTAGTTAAACTGAAATTTACGGTAGGCGCATAACATTGCTACGCTATTTCCATTAAAAAAGTACGGATATGCCTTTACACATTGTCTTTGGGTATAAATTTTGATTCATCTTTATCAAAAGAATTACACTCAAAATAGCGTACTGATATGGAAAATATTGATAAAAAAGCAAAAAAAATAGGATTGGAAAAGGGATATTATTTGTTGCTAATGGCCATTCTCGATCTTCCAGTTGAAGAGGTACAAAATACAGTTAAGGAGGGTTAAGTTATATGAAAAAAATAGCAATTATAAGTACATGCCCACCACAAGAATGTGGGTTAGCGACCTTCACCAAAGACCTGAAACAGGGTATGGAGTTAGATGCTAGCGTCCATATTGATCTAATCGCATTATCAAAACATGGAGTAGAGGATTTTGACGAATCTGTTCGCTTCGTTATCCATAAAGATCGACTTGACAGTTATCATCAAGCGGCGCGCCTTATCAATGAGGAATACGACTATTGTGTTATTCAGCATGAATTTGGAATATTTGGTGGTGTTGATGGTATTTTCATTACACAAATTGCCAACAACGTTACGATACCTTTATTAACAATATTTCATACTATTTTGCAAACACCGTCGTTGCAGCAAAAAGAAATTATGGAATTACTGTTGGAGAAATCCCAGGCTGTTGTTAGTCTTTCACCGAAAGGAGTCGAATTATTGAAAGAACAATTTGATCCAGCGCATGCGGACAAAATTAAATTTATACCCCATGGTGTTCCTCAGTTTGATTACAACCAAGGTTTGGCAAAGTATAAATTAGGTCTCCAAGAAAATTTTGTAATGATGACCTTTGGCCTGATTGGAAGGAGTAAAGGATTGGAGTATGCTATAAGATCTTTAGCGAGCACTGATCTGCCTGGATTCAAATATTTGATCATCGGAAAAACTCATCCTAACGTTTTGGTTCATGAGGGGGAATCCTATCGTTTTGAATTACAAAATTTAGTCAGTCAATTGAATTTGGAAGATAAAGTTGTTTTTATTGATAAATTTCTAACAGATGAAGAATTGAAAGAGTACCTCACCGCATGTGATATATATCTATCCCCCTATCCTCACGAGCAGCAAATCAGTAGTGGAACGCTGTCATTCGCTGTGGGAGCAGGTGCTGCTGTTATTTCCACGCCGTATTGGCACGCTAGCGATTTATTAAAAGATGAACGCGGCATATTAACGCCTTTTAACGATATACAAGCAATGCGTGCTAACATTAATTTATTGTACTCATCAAAACGTCTATTAGCTTGGCATCGTTTTAAAGCGCGTAGTTACGGTGAGCAGACAGTATGGAAGAAAGTAGCAAAAATGTATATTGATCTCCTTCAAGGTTTAGCTACTCCAGTAAGATCATTAGTTGATTATGAAAAATATGTCTCTTTTGACTTGAAAAGAGAAGCATAGAATTAAAGGTTCCCAGCAATTGCTGGGAACCTTTAATTCTTTAAAAGTGTATTTAGAATTTCTAACGCTTTAATCGTATAGCTAAACTGAGCCTCCTGCATCCCTATATTTGAACTTAGCTCTATTGTTTCTGTCATTAGAATCTCCTGTTTATATGCGAATGAGACAAATGCGAACAATTTCCCCTTTGATTCAGGAACTACTGTTGCATATCCGGTTGTGGCAACCGACCAATCTGTATGAAACATTCTGCCTACGGCGATTGCCATTTCTTCTGTTGTAATTGACGATACACAGTCACATCTTTCCGCTAGTTCTGCATCGACATCAAGTATGTTAATCTTTGCATCAATTGAATAGGCTGTGATGCCGCCAGCGAAAACCTCCGTTGCTCCTTCCATCTGCGAGCAAGCTAACTGCAAAAATCCTGCGGTCACACTTTCGGCAATAGCAACACGGGCTTTAGCATTACGTAGACTGTGCCTGACCTCTTTTAATAGTATTTCTGGAAAATCTATTTGCGTCATATAATAGAAATAAGTAATAGATACTGCTTATTAGCAAACTTTATTTTAAACTTTATAATCGATTTTAATCATTCAGCTTGCATACGCTAATTTGTAGATATGCTGTCGCGATTTGTCTTATTTTACTGTCCAAACTAGGGTATTTGGCAAGAACAGTCAGAACTTTTCCCTAAATTTAGTTCACTAAAACGTTCAAATCTCCTTTGAAACCAAACAGTAGCTAAGGGAATATCGTTTTTAATAAATAGATTTAATTATTTTTCCAATAATATTTTGACCTTCTAAATATGATCCAACAGTTTTACACCTACCTAAACATTCTTGCACTCTTTCTGTTTGTAGATGTTTTGATTTTCTTGATAATAAGGATATTATCGATCTGGAAATCAAATGTACTGTTTGCTAAACTAGTTTGGTGGTCTTTAAGTTTGCTGTCCTATTTATCAATATTTCTCAATTTATTTTTTAAATGGAATAGTTTTGAAGCAGCATGTTTGGTATTTTTTCCTATCACGTTACTGTTTGCGAAAATTATATTTCTCTTCTTTATTGGAATTGATGCGATGTTGCGTGCTTCTACTGTGTTCAAGAATCTCCTTATAAGGCCTAAACCCTTATCCCATCAAGAGGGAAATATACTGTCCTTAACAAGATCTGATTTTATAATCAAAAGTGGTCTTGTTCTGGCTAGCGTTCCTATTGCTGCGCTTACACGTGGATTTGCTTTAAATTTATATGATTATCAGATTAAACATATCAATTTAATTTTACCAAATTTACCGAAATCTTTCGAAGGAATGACCATCGCTCAGATTTCTGATATACACGCAGGAAGTCTTTATAATCGGGATAAAGTGAAAAGCGGCATTGACTTGCTGATGGGGGAAAATCCTGATATCATTTTCTTTACTGGAGATTTAATTAATGATTTTGCGTCCGAAATGGATCATTATTTGGACATATTCAATACGCTCAACGCTCCTCTAGGCACATTTTCTATACTCGGTAATCATGATTATGGAGACTATCATTTCAATAGACATCATTTTTTCGATAAAAGTCGATTGACAAAAGAACAGAACTTCGCGGAGCTCAAAAGCATCCACCGTCAATTGGGCTGGCAACTGCTTCTCAATGAATCGAAAGAGCTCGTACTGAACAATGATAAAATTACAATTATAGGCGTGGAAAACTGGGGGTTACATAACCCTAAAAATTATGGTGACATCGATTTGGCGATGTCTAAAGTTGATAAATCATCTTCTGTCAACTTCATGCTTTCACACGATCCTTCACATTGGCGGGCTGAAATCATACCCAAATACCCCAATATCGATGTTACTTTTAGTGGCCATACTCATGGAGGACAATTTGGTTATACCAACCCGAAATATCAATGGAGCCCAGTGAAGTATGCTTACCAGGAATGGGCAGGTTTATATCGTGAAAAACATCAGGCACTCTATGTAAATGTTGGATTTGGCTATCTAGATTATCCGAGCCGATTAGGGATGTTGCCAGAGGTCACGATATTTCATCTAAAAAGTAAAAATTAACGTTGACATCGTTCAACTCACAATAAACCTTTACCTTATTAACTTTGTTATTCTTTCTCCGATAGAGTACGATTCTACACACGACATTATTCTAATATTACCTCCATCATGTCATACAGTACCCAACCTCAGCTTGAGCACTGTTTGATAAATAATTATCTCGGGAGTTTTTCGGGGCGGCGCATCCGGTAAGATGTGGCTGTTATTGCATGCAAAAATGCTTCAATATCTTTTATTTCGTCTTTGGTCAGATTAAGGGGCCGCATCAATGGATCGGTTAAAGGATAAAGTGGATCTTTTGTTTTCTGTTCGGTAGTAGCGGAATTCATCTGCATACCACTGTTATACATATTCAATAGCCCTGTCATATTCCAAAACAGTCCGTTGTGCATCCACGGATCGGTATTCATCACGTCGCGCAGAGATGGTGTCCGGAAGCGTCCTACGTCGGCAGGATCCTTTGTAATCTCGTATCGCCCTAGATCCTGATATTTCCGTTTGTAATAAGTGAGACCAATGTTATGATAAAGATCATCGGTAAAAAATTGACCATTATGACAATTCATACACCGCGCTTTGGTACGAAATAAATGAAGACCGCGAACTTCCTGATCAGACAACACTTTATAATTGCCATCTAAAAACTCGTCAAAACGGCTTCGTCTGCTTGTCAGTGTCCGCTGAAAGGCAGCGAGTGCCTTTAGAACCTCTGGCATGGAGTAATCTACTTCACCAAAGGCCGCTATAAATAACTTATTGTATGCAGGAATAGCCTTTAACTTGGGAATCAGCTTCGTCAATTCCATGTCCATTTCGTGATGTGCCTCAATAGGACCCAACGCTTGCTCTTCCAATGAAACGGCACGGCCGTCCCAAAACAATTCCTTGCGTGCATACACATTAAGCAAAGAGGGTGTATTCCGTGTACCTTCTAGATGATCATTACCAATCGGTACGGTAAGCTTGTCAGCCCAGGAAGTTTGCGGGTTATGGCAGCTGCTACAGGATATTTGATTGCTCCCCGATAGAATGGGGTCAAAAAAAAGATATTTCCCCAGTTTCACATCGGGCTTTTCCATTAAAGAAAAATAGCTGGTATCGATCTTCGGTAAAGACTTGAATTCATTCCAATGAGCCCCGGCATCGATTGTTGGTTTTGGCCATTCGTCCACCGGTCGTCTATAATATAGCTGTATCTCATCATCAAAGGCTTGCTGTCGGTCTTTCATAGAAAGCAAGCCTACAAAACCGAGAAGACCGACCACTACTGCAACATGTTTTTTCATTATCAGTTTTTTATTACGACTATTATCAAAAATAATTTATAAAGAAAGCCGAATTCCGATTTCCATATTCATTCTACTTCCCTTTGCAAGAAATTTAGATTCTATATTATCTTTTAATTCAACAGTACCCAAAGAATTTCGGAGATCTAACTTTCCATAAAAGGCAAGGTTGTTTCCCCAAATGTGGTCCTTGTATTCAAAACCAAGTTTGGCACCTAAGTATCTGGTTTTATAATAGTAATAATCCCCAAAAACAACATTCTGAACAAAGGTACTTATGGATAAAGGATTATAATCCAATGTAATTTCTGTCGGAATAGCTGCATAGGGTGCAAATAAAAATTGTATAAGTTTCGTTCTGCCTTTCTGCAGATATAATCTTAAAGAGGGCTCAAAACGTAATTGGCCCACTTCAAAATCAACCGCCTGCAAGAGATCTTTTCTATTTTCAGCATAGTAGGCAACAAGAAACCCCAATTCCTTGGCAACCTCACAATGCCTATCCCAAAGCTTAAAATATTGTCCTGTAAGGGAAAGTGTACTAACTTTATAATTGACTTTATTTAGGCTACCCGTAGTCAATTTGTTGCCATCAGCACCTTTATTATATTCTCCTTCCAAAATAAACAATTGCTGTCCCCGATCGCCATTATATTTGACGGCATCTGCAAAAAAGCTAATTGTATTTTGATCATAAATAGCCAATGGAGTGCTATAAAGAACAGATTTCTTACTATATTTTTGATTTGTATTGTGATATTGCTGGTATTCAAATTCCGCCTTTGTATGCCATCCATAGAAATTGCTAAGATACTGAAAGCCTAATCCCTTATATTTATCATATTTAATATTATTTCGCGTACTATCTTTTTGACGTACCGTTCCATAACCATAATTCATATAATATATTCGATCTGGGTATAGATTTGAAGATTGAAAATCCGCGTTTTTGTATAGCAAAGAAACGTTTTCGTCTGCATGTCCGATTATCCCGTATACCCCTAATGTACTTTTCGAAAAATTCAGGGTAATACCAGGTTTTGCTTTAAATGTAAATCTGTTCGACTTCAAACGTGGATCTACCGTGCCTGCACTCCAATGCCGATGATAATCTATTTGAAAAAATGGTTGTATCGAATGCGTTAATTCGTATGCCAATGAAGCATTAAGCTGGTAGTTCTGACGTTGATAATCACCACTTTTATTCGCATAAGGATAATAAGGGCTTAAATCTTCAAGACCCGAACGGAGGCTATTGGCTAAACTGTCTTCTTGTATGGTGTTAAAAGTAAATTTAGCACCCAATAAAAATTTTCCCAAACGATTAAACCCGTTGGCCTGTAAACTTGTAGCAACACCTTTGTAAGCCTGTTGAGCCTTTCGAAACCCACCCCTATCCATTTGATAAATAACTCGAATATCCCCATAAGACATCAATGAATCTCTTTGGAGAAAAGCTGGCCTCAGTAGGTTTCTTTCAACCAAGTGATGTTCGATGGTATAACTATAAATAGAATCCTTTCTGCTTTGAGCATAACTCAAAGCAGAAAGGGAAATCAAAACTATGATAAATAAAATTGAACGCATATGGATTCTAATCTATAAATGATGCATCCGTTTTAGTTGGATTTGCGCGTTGCAACACACCAAAATCATTTGATGAATTATTCGTATCTTTTAAAATACGTCTATTACCTATTTTCTTTTCAGTCTTGCGCACGATAGATTGGCTCGAGTAAGCTCCTCCAGGCACAGATATTGCCCCTGCGTCAAATCTTTGCGGTAAACGACGTGGGATTTGCTCAGCGACAACCGGTTCCTGAATCTCAACAGCATCCAAAATAAACCTTGCCGGCATTTGGGCGTAACGCACAGTACTGGTTGTAACAGCTTGTATAGTTGGGATCGCAAATGAAGGAATATTATTTAAATCAAAGTTTCCATCAGCTTTCATCAATACAAAAGATTCTCTGGCCTGTGGTGGAAAGTACATATCACGCATACTTAGGGCTAGAAAAACTTCTACGTTTGTAACGGATGGATTGTCTACGTCATTGGCAAAGATCGTTCGTCCAGGCTGAATTTTTTGTTCATAGGGATATAACCAGGCTTCAAAATCGGCATTACTTAGGTCTACCGTAAGTTCAGGCTTTTGAGCACCGATTATATTGCCATTGTTGTCCGTATAAGAACCAGCGTAATTTAGCGCCGAACCAGCGATGATAATACTTTTTCCTGATTCAACAGGATATTTTTTGCCCGTCCCATCACTTGGAATCATAAATATTCCTTTTGCGTAAACATAATCTTCGTTCGCATTATCGGATACTGCCATATTGATAGATTTGCTCCAATCGTACTGATTATTACTTAAAGAATATTCGTCAGTTTTATTATTCGGTTTTCCGTAAGCTAATACCACCATTAGGCTATCAGCGTACAAAGTTTCGTCTGAATTATTATAAATTTCAATAAAATTATCTCGGTTAAGAGCCCCTTCCTTGGTATCCGATCCGGCATAATAGATCTGTTTAATAACAAAACCGCCAACAGGTTCACTAGTCACTAAGCCAATATTAAAGTCTTCATCGGCAAACAACGCCTTATCAGCTAAAGCATAGTTTAGGTAAAAAACAGATGAACGGTTTACCCCCGTCAATCTGGTGTATTCTTCAGCTGAGATAGCCAGCGAAACATTGATACTATAATTGCCCGGAGCAATATTACGCAATGAAATTTTACCTTTTGTATCTGCTTGAAGTTTGTAAGAACTGCTATTGCCTTTATTTATCAATGTAATTTCAGCCTTGTCATATGGCACCTCAAACCAAACTTCCTCGGGATTGACCGATAACTGCACATTAACGTTGATAGGTTGCACTTCGTCAATATCCTTTTTACAGCCTCCAAATAAGGCCAGTATTAAGGAGAAAAATAGTAGAATATAATTCTGTTTCATAGTATATGGTATTTGTTAAAGTTTAATTGATATTCCGCCCGTAATACTTAAAGGACTATTATAGCTGACGACTTCTTCTTGCTGTGTATTGGGATTCCAATAGGAACTAATGGGCTGCATGTTAAAAGTATTATAAGCTGTTACAGCGATACGGATCCTTTTACTGATTTCTTTGGCGACCGACACGGAGAAATTCATATAAATAATACGTTGCTTGCTGTCCGAGAATGTTAGATCTTTCATGGGAAGAGATGACGCTAAATCGTCATTAATTAGCACTTGTCGCATGTTGGCATCCAGATAACCCACTGGTTTTCGATAATTGTCATTATAGTTTCGCTGATAGCGATTCTTCCAGAAAATATCCGTATTTGTCATGATGACAAATCCTATAGAAGGAATGTGCGTGGTGGTATTTAACTTACTCGTCAGTACATCATGTCTCCCTTGGTTGCGAGGTTGATATAACAGGTAAGAAACTGGCTGTCCATTGATCTGAACAGGAGAAGATAAATCCATTATATCCAAAACCTTGTCATCCTGATTAGATAGAATATAGGAAGTACTTGTAGAGAAACTTGTACGAATAGATTTAATCTCCCTAAAGGCCAGAGACCAATCAAAACCGTAGGTAGAAGAGTTCTTAATATTTTCTATCCGATTATAGCCTTTATCGTAGTAATCTATATATTTTCCTGTTTCTTGGTAGACAATCTGGTTTAAACCTTCATCATAATGGTAATCAAATACAGGCAAGTGAAACGGTTTGTAGACCTTGACAGAATTAAAACCATTTTTGTTATTTTTATAATAAAAATTGATACGGGATGTTATCCAAGAATTTTTAAATTCTATATTAAACTCAGCACTTTCCGATTTACTTGACTTTAAGTTTTCATTCTTCGTAATGAATTTCTCTGTATATACTAAATATAAGGAACTTTGGGTGTTCTGCGCGATAATCAATGGAATATCTATCCAGGAAGGTGATGGATAACGGTGTGCTAGCGTTGGAGATTTCGTTGCAACTCCAAAGGCCGCACTTAAAGCCCATCTCTTATCTAAAACAATTCTTGTATTTAAACGTGGCTGAAAGCTGGTGCTTCCATTTTGATTATCAAAACGAACACCAAAATTGCTGTTCATGTTTTTACCCAACAGTTTATAGTGAAAGTTGTCTGTCACGTAAAACCCTGTATTGATTAAAGCAGGATTAAGCTCAAAAGAATAAGGTCTAATATTTTGATTATTAAAATTAACAAATCGAGGTCTATCTGGATCAGAAATAATACCCCTCCCCCCATTATTTGCATACGAACCATTAAATCCATAGAGGAGACTGTGAACAGTTTTACCTATCTGAAACCTTTTCGTGAATTTTAAGCTAGTACTTGCTGTAATGGGCTTCCCTATAATCTCCTCTTCTGCCAGATACTGTGAGTTAAGAATTATCCCTTCATATATACCTGTCGTATCCTTAGCTGTATAGGGTTTGTTACCGCTATTTAACAACCATTGTGCAAAGCTCTCTTGCTTGCTGATAGAATAAGAAAACATGAGGCTGATCTCGTCAAAAAATCGTGTATTATAATTTAACTGTGTAGTGTTCGAAAAACGTACACCAATTTCTTTCGAGTAATATTTTCTTTTGGAATTATCGTCCGGATCCTGTTTTGCATCATCAATTCGCATGTTAAAATCTAAACTTAACTTATTGCGAAGTTTTCGTGATGCCGCCGTGTTCCAGCGCAGTGAAGTGCCGTACCGTTTGTATTCCTGTACCTTATCCTGTGGATTCGAATTTGAAATAGCATAGTTTAGATCTGTTGTTATCCCGCCCCAGTTCTTAGGGAGACTAAACCCTTTATTAAGTGAATAATTTCGGGAACCGTCATTTATATTCGTTGTAAAATGTAATGGCGAGTTTCCTGCTTTTCTTTCGATTAGAATAGCGCCATCGGTCAATTCGCCGTACTCTGCAGAAGCTACTCCCTGAATAACCTCTATTTTTTCAATAGATTCTACAGGTATCTCCCTTAAATCCACTCCTCTAAACGGTACATCGGCAGCATTTCCACTCGTAACAGCAGAAAGTACAGACCCCTCCATTCCACGCTGACCTACAGGTCTTGATTGCATATTAGCGTCATTGGAAAGGCGTACTCCGTCGATTATGATCGGTATTCCCAGCGAATTATTAAGCGTATTGCTGCCATCTAATGTATTTCTAAGGTTCAACGTTTGGGGAGCATTGATATTTGGCGCTGTCATTTGCTTGCCAGGCAATGTATTTAGTACATCCATCAAACTAAATGCTTGTACCCTTTCGATCGCCTCTTCGTTAAAAACGATCGATGAAACGGAATTCTTATTCTGTCTAAATTCCTGATTAACATTTATTTCCTCCAGTGTCAGGCTGTTATCCTTCAATACAAAACTTAAATTTTCATTCGTTTTTCGGCTATCAATCCAACGTTCTGCACTTTTCTTTCCAACATAACTTATTGATAATAAAAGGCTGTCACCATAATTTTTAACGGGAAGAATCAAACTAAACTCTCCCTTAGCATTTGTGATACCATCCAGATCAAAAGCACCGACAAAAACAGTGGCGCCATTCAAAGGTTTAGCCCACTGATCCTTAACTATCCCTTTTAGCTTGGTTTGCTGAGCACAAAGAATAATACTGTGGGAAGCAAAAATTAATGTTAAAAATGTGTTTTTCATAAGTATGAATAAAAACGCAAAATAGACGCACACTATTTAAAATCGTTCTAAACAAATGCAAATTTAACGTAATTTAATTCATAAAGTCAATTTATTTTTAATAATTCTAAATAAATAATGCATAAACAAGTATACTGGAATCAAAAAGAGGCATAAGAAGGAGCCTAAAAATTCAGTATCAATAAAAAAGAATGGTAGAAAAAGTATAGTCTTTTTTGATAAAAGCAGCTATTGAGGGTACTATTTTATTTCAAACAAAACTGTCAGCTGATCAGACTATTGCTCCAATTCAGCCCATAGCAAATTTATCGGTGTGAAGTTGAGACGTATGGCTTCCTATGTTGGGTGACCGTTTTGTTTTATTGACTATGTCTAACATTTATTTTGCTATTGTTCGCAGTGCCTTTCGGATGATATATTGCGTTTCTTTTGTATCACTTTCCTCTTCCCAACGATTGCATACTTCCTTCGCTTATTTTGCTTAAGTACATTTTCCAGGAGAAGTGTCTGGTCTATAGCAAGCCATTCGACGAGATTAGCTGTTTCAATTTCTCCTCGAATCAAACTTTCCAATATAGTTAATGGGATATCAGTAATGCGCTTTGCTCCTTTTCGTTGTATTTTACTCATAGCGTTGCTAGTAACTCATCAATACTAAGTCTATTTGTATAATTGACATCCAAAATCGATAGCTTACCCTACAATCTTTATCAATGACAAAAACAGCAGGCGCAGGTAATACATTGTTGTCATTACCATTGTACTCACTTAATCGGATTCCCAACTTATTGTACGTTGAATTGGCATAATCCTGAAGTTCAAATGAGATACCACAATTGTTGGCCAGCATATTATCTTCGTCAAATAACAATTCAAAATCTAAAGCGAGATCGCCCCTGAGCTGATCATTGTATCGGGGCATTTGTGGCGAAATAGCAAGGAGAGAAACTCCGTGTTGTTTGAATAAGGCAAGTTTTCCTGCAACGCCCGTAACTCGAGATTGCAATATGGACACCAACTTCCGCGAAAAAACGCGACAATTACCTTTCCTTTAATCAATAGTTCGCCCAATTCAATGCATTTATTCTCCGTATTTAACAGGCTAAAATTGGGAAACTTATCATCGACCTGGATACTCTTTTCAATGAGATCCATGGCTGACAGATCTTCAATGGATCTTCTAAATGCCTCTTTTTCTTCACTTGGAAGATTGGCTAAAGACGTCCAAGTGAAATGCTACGTGGCATTGCAAAAGTTGACCGACACGTTCTAAATCAACAGTTAACGGAGATGGTTGAGGAAGGAATATTGTCCAAAAAGTCCTTTCATGAACTTCCGCCACGTGTAGAGTATTCACTTACGCCTTTGGGAGAGAGTTTGGTGGAAGTACTTTTGAGAGCACTCAGCAATCATAACAGGTTAACAATTGGGATAAAATATAGAAGAATATAGATTTAAATATCAGAACAAAATCGGAATAGGCTATCTCCTCACAGTGCTAATTAGGATACCATTTTTTATAATCGCTGTAACCGTTTGGTTTATGGGTTGTATTTCTTGGCTTTTTTGAGTAAGTGTACCAATCTCCAAATAATCCAAATAGCGATATTATTCCCATATAGCAATTCCTATTCCAGCCATATTTGCAATAGTTTAACTTATAAAATCCTGACATACAGAGTTTTACTCTTTCACATAGAGAAAACGAATACGATAACTTTCGATACAGCTATAACGTCGGCCAAAATTTTGTCAACGAGAAAAATCTTCTCACTAGCTATAATTTACTATTTGAAAATGTTCATATTTTCATCATAAATAGAGCTTTTCATATCCAAAAATTTAAGTACACTATGAAATACATGATTTTGAGTCAACGTTCTATTTGGTTTCAATTGTTTAGAATGATCAGATACCCAAACAATAAAGGGAATCTCATATTGTTCTTTAGGTGCAATGCTCATAGGCAGTCCATGCATATATAGGTTATTTTCACCCAATGATTCTCCATGATCGGATACAAACAACATCGCACTATTGTATTCCTTTAATCCTTTTAGATCCTCGATCAGCCTGTGCAAAATATAGTCGGTATAAACTACCGTATTATCATACGCATTAATTAACTCTTTTTTCGAACAATTCCCTAATTCTACACTATTACAAACTGGCTTAAACACTTCGAATTTAGCCGGATATTTCTTGCTATAAGTTGGGCCATGACTTGTACTTGTATGAAGAACAACAAATACTTTATCCATTTTACTCGCTGATATCCGTTCTTTTAAACCTGTTAATAAAACCTCATCGTAAGCACATTCTTCACCTTTACAGTTTGCAGCAAGCTGGTCACTCGTTTCATATTCTTTAATATGTACCGGAGGCTCACCCCAATTGCTTGTACGCCATATTACATCAACATCATTTCTGTAAAGGTAATTTGGCAAAATTTCATATAAATCGTCCGTATTTTTATGCTCTAATAGACACTTTACTCCTGCTGTCGTATAGGTCGAACAAGAAGTTGCATCAAAATGATGAAGATTCGGTGTCTTTGAAAGCAAAGGATTTGTATTTTTTTGATAGCCATATAGCGAAAAATTCTCCCTTCGAGCGGATTCACCAATAACCAAGACGACCACGGTCTTTTTGTCACTAGTAATTGTCGCATCCGGCAATAATATCTCCTTTTTATTTTTTTGATGTTCATGGATATAAAAACGTGATATATTGACAGTATAAGACCAAGGCATGGCAAGTGCACCTAAAGTCTTAGAATTCTTATCAATCCATAACCAATTAGTTGCATTCGCAAATATTAAAATAACAATAAATAATAACGAAAGGGAGGACGTGACTAAGAACTTCTTTGGTTTATCCTTTACTATGTTGGCTTTGATGATGAAAATGCTAGGAATAATACCCAGAACCAAGAGATACAAGATCATTCTCAGGGAAAAGAAACCACTCGACTCGGAATAGCGGGTATTCAATATATTGCCGATCATTGTTTCGTCCAAAATAACGCTATAGGTGTTAACAAAATAAACGGCAATGGAATTGATCAGAAAGAACAATACAAGTATGGATTTCCCAAAGCGACGTGATAGCGAAAAAAATAAATAAAGTACAAAAGCGTTCATCACCAGCATCAAAACCATTAAACTACCAATCAGGATAATACCCCCAAAGCTCCTGTAGTCAACATTGTTAAAAACAAAAGTATAAAATGGAAAATGGAAGAATATAAAATTCAACACACTCATTAACAGGACAAAACGGACTAGTTTTAAGCTATTTTTTAGCATAAATGGTAACGGTTCTAAAGAATGAAATAATTAACAGATAAATGTAAAATAAATTATTAGCAAATTATTATTAATTATCCTATCAGCCAATACAATACTCAAAATAAGGGAGTAAAATTTAATCATACCCTATTTACCAACTATTCATACGGATGTTGCCACGGGCTGCGATAGGGTCTGCGCAGCAACTGAGTTGCCTCGGGGTCATCAATACATATTTTTTGCGTTGGATCATAAACTAAAGGGCGATTCAGCTGCATCGACAAATTGGCCAAAATACAGCTTGCGGTCGATATATATCCTTCTTCAATATCCGCTATAGGAAGATGGTTGTTATCAATTGCCGATAAAAGATCAAGCATATGCTTTCTTGTAGCAGGAGCGGTATGAAGCTCTATTCGGTGTTCTGTAAGATCTTCGGGAAACTCCTCTTTTTCCAAAATAACATCTTGTCGAATGGATTCACCTTCTCCAATCGGGATAAATTCATATTTCATGACGCTCCCCTTCAAAGTACCTTTATCACCATATATAACGAATGCCCAAGGATAGTCTGGGTCTGCTGCTGAGCCCCATGTCCTATGCTGCCATACGCAATTAATATCTTCGTATTCAAATATGGCAGTTTGAGTGTCTGCAATTGTCGATTTCCCACCTTTTTGAACATAAATCCCCCCTTTCGCATAAACGCTTTTGGGCCATTTAAGCTGCAAAAGCCAGCGCACTGTATCAAACATATGCATTCCCATATCCCCGGTTATTCCGTTCCCGTAGGCCATAAAAGTTCGCCACCAGCTCCCATGAGGTAAGCCATCAAAGGCGCGCAAAGGTGCTGGCCCAGTCCAAAGTTCATAATCAAAGAATTCTGGCACTGCTTCGGTAGGTGGATTGCCATTCTTTCGCATATGGTAGTAACAACACATATCTACATGAGAAATTTTACCGAGTAAACCGCGATCGATCACACGATTCTTGGCATCGACAAGGTGAGCTGTGCTTCTGCGCTGAGTTCCTACCTGAACTTTTCTGTTATATTTCCTTGCAGCACGACAAATCGCATCCCCCTCAAGCACATCAACACTGATAGGTTTTTGCAAATAAAGATGAGCACCCGAACGTATTGCGTCAATAGCCTGCCTTGCATGCCAATGATCTGGGGTTCCAATTAAAACGAGATCAAATTTGTGATTAGCAAGCATCTCTCTATAGTCATTGTAAAGTTTCGGAACCTTTTTCGAAACCTGACGATCACTAATTAGACGTCCCGCTTCTTGTAAGTGACGGTTATCAACATCACATATTGCAACGACATCGACATCACGAACCTGAATTAAACGACACAAATCACTTCTGCCGTACCAGCCTGCACCAATTAACCCAACCCGAAATTTTTTTACGACATCTTTAAACGACAGCGCTTTAACTTGCAATGCTGACAAGGTTAGCACCGCCCCTGCTCCTTGAATAAATCTCCTGCGATTTAAATTGAAAGTACTCATAATTTAATGGTTTATTACCTAATATAAGAATAATAGGTAATAAACTATTAAAAAGCTGTCATTAATAGCATCCTACGTAAATACTTAATTGCTTTTAAATAACACTTTTACTATCTTCGATAACGATTAAAACCATTAAACAACTATTATGCTTACAAAGAAGATTCTCTGTTTTGCTTTTGGCTACTTTTTGCTTACGCAGACATATGCTCAAAAGATCAAATTGACACCAAATAATGTAATGCCTTCGCAGGTAGCTACTCAGTTAACAAACTTCAAGGGACAAAATGCACTACAGGTAAAAGGACTCACAGATGGTGAAAAAACAATGGCGCTGATAAAAGATATTGACTTCCATAACGGAGTGATTGAGGTAAGCATTGCGGGCCAGCCCATGGATCAAGCCGGAGAAACCGCCCGTGGCTTTGTTGGTATTGCTTTTCGAACAAGCGCCGACATCTCAAAAACAGAAATCTTTTATTTACGTCCTACAAATGGCCGGGCCGAAGAACAATTGCGTAGAAACCATGCAACCCAATATATCTCTATTCCGGGATATCCTTGGGAGAAACTAAGGGAGGAGACTCCTGGGAAGTATGAGGCTTATGCCGATATGGGACCTGGGGAATGGATAAAAGTAAAAATTGAAGTCAATAACGAAAGGGCAAAACTTTATTTAAATGAGTCTTCTCAGCCAACTTTGATCGTTAATGATCTCAAACAGGGCAAAGATTTGCGGGGAAGCATTGGACTTTGGGTCGGCCCGGGCACTTTAGGCCATTTTAAAGATCTCACATTAGTTAAAGCAGATTGATAGTACACCAATTAACCTTATCTGAGTGACTATGATTTGATTTATCGACTTCGAACTAAACTAAATATAAAAAAGCCCTAGAGCGGGGAACTCTAGGGTCTTAGCCATATATTAACCTATTTTATGAAAAGTATTTGTATTAATAACGTCCGATTTCTCTATTTATTTTGTACAAAATAGCGATTTCTTATTTTTTTATTTTACAAAAACAATCTTCTATAATCAATGCTTTGATAATGCATACAAAGCGAATGTACCTAGCCAATGCGACCCCATATAGTCATCATTGTTTGTAATATTGGGCAAAGAGTACATTAAATGTTTATTAGCCAATTTGTGCAAGTAATTTAACTCAGGTAAAGCCCTTGCGATACCATTCAAACAATTTGCACGACTAAAATTAAGTCCATCCAAATGAACCAAATGTCCATCTGTCCGGTCTTTCACAATACCGGGCTCAAGATTAAAATTTGCACTAAACAGCTCTGGCATAAATACCTTCAGCCATTTGCGGTAATCCTCTTTTTGAAGTACCAAGCTCATACATAGCGCTTCTTCAAGACAAGGAGAAAGAAAATCACTTCCACTTGGCTCAAAAGAAATATTACAGCCTTTATCTTGGCTAAATAATCGTGAAGCATTAGTCATCAATGATTTTTCAAATGTCACATTCCCCGTGCTTCTCGCGTAGTCTAAAGACAACGAAATACCGAATGCAGAATTATCGTGGTATCCTGTTCT
Source organism: Sphingobacterium sp. 2149 (assembly GCF_031455655.1). Lineage (NCBI taxonomy): Bacteria > Pseudomonadati > Bacteroidota > Sphingobacteriia > Sphingobacteriales > Sphingobacteriaceae > Sphingobacterium > Sphingobacterium sp. 2149. The sequence goes on from NZ_JAVDTD010000021.1 coordinate 40,561, forward strand.
GATCGGATAAACCAATTTGGGCAGATACTCCTCATAAGATTTTACTACATGATTCACCAAAGGTTCAAGATTCATGGCCCAGCGTTTTGCATCTGTATCTTTCCAAGTTAACAACTCTTTATGTAACTGTAGCAACCAAGCCCATCCATACGTACGCTCAAAATTTTTATTGTTCTTATCTTTGAAAAAAGCTAATTCGATCGCAACATTTTCTGCTGTAATATTTTGGTTTAATTGTTCCCGAATTTCTCCAGAACTATCCAAATTTGGAAATTCTTTCAAAATATGGACAATTGACCAATAACCATGTACAGAAGAATGCCAATCAAAACAACCATAGAAAATTGGGTGCAGTATGCGCGGTGATTTCAGATCGAGATCACTACCTAGCACCTGTCCGAGTTTATTAGGATACTCCACTTCGATGCAATGTAATGGTAAACTGAGCAAATGCTTCGCTTGAATACTATCCAAGACTAAAGGCTGATTATTTGTACTTGTGTTTACTTTAATTTGCGAATTATTATGGCAGGCTAAAACAGCAAATGAGACGCAAAGAATTCCTATTACTTTTTTCATATTTTTTTGAAACTGTCCGTTATCTAATCAAGTAATTGCTCAACTAATTTGGGAACAGCGACAGTAGCTGCCTCCTCGAAAAAAGTTATATTACGCAAGAATTTATTGTTTGGTATTTTTTTATCGATTAAAAATGTTTTGCAATGATTGGGAGCAAATTCCTTGAGTCCAGCTGCAGGATAAACTTGCAAAGAGGTGCCTACAATTATTAAAATATCAGCTTCCGAAACGACAACGACAACCTCTTCAATCGCTGGTACAGCCTCTCCAAACCAGACGATATTAGGTCTCAACTGACTGCCTTTTTCACACAGATCCCCCATTTTGATCTCATCCCCGACAATTGGATAAACCAGTCGGTCATCAACAGAGGACTTTGCCTGATCTAGGCGACCATGCAAATGAATAACTTGAGATGACCCAGCTTGCTCGTGCAAGAGATCGACATTTTGTGTGATAACAGCTACGTTGTATTTGGATTCCAGTTTAGCTAAAGCAAGATGAGCGACGTTTGCTTGTGCCAGCGAAGCAGCTCTCCGTCTCAAATTATAAAACTCTTGAACCAGTGACGGATTTCTACGCCAGCCCTCAATAGAAGCTACTTCCATCACATCATGCCCCTCCCATAAGCCGTTTGCATCTCTAAATGTAGGTATACCACTTTCTGCCGAAATACCAGCTCCACTTAATATTACGATATTTTTCTTTTTCATCTAAATTTACTTCTTAATGAATTTAAAAATAGCCCTTTCAGATGAGCGTCTGGAGAAAGAACACCTGCAATCGATCATTCCTCTATCAGCAAAGTCGCATAGTCATTGGGAAGCTGTAACCGAATAGAATCATTACTCGCTGCAGCCCGCCGATTCATTTCCTCAAAAGAACGTTGGTAATATACAAAAGCTTTATTTGGAATATGCAATTGCCTGGCATTTTGAATATGAAACCTATACCGATTGTTCTCCAATTTAACATGCTGATATATTCTATAGGTTACCACTTGAATTTGTATTTTATCAAAGTTTGAAATAATCTTCAAATTTGCAGGCTCATAAAAATATTTATCCTTGAAATACATGAATTCATTAGACTTGGCCAAGCTTATTAAAGATAAATTTCCGTGAACCACTTCGCTTACCAAAGAATCGGCTCGCAAGCGTTCAGTCCTACTTCCATCTCCAGAATAGCAACAAATAAAAAGAAGAGCGAACAGCGGAATTAATGCAATTTGAAACAGATTCATGGGACTAAATTAATAAAAAATGCTATCGCGCCACAATTCAGCAGAAAATATAGCGCCCCAATAATTTAAAGGTTACTCTCAATAGCACCGGCCTTCTTATCCTTCGATAGTTCATAAGGCTATTTTACTGTTTACATAACAAGTTTATGCAGGAAAAATACATATAAATCCGCAGAGTTATATTGTTTATGAGTTAATTGTGCATACAACAACTAAATTGCTTCAATATTTTAAAAGCAGCATAAGTTGAATCCCCCATTTCAGAAATCTCCTATAACTGGTCAAGTATGGATCATAAACTCGAGGGTACTCAGAAAGTTACCTATAACCTATTGTAATAGATGTTCGTTATTATTGGATATAAAAGCAAATTTATCTATGTTTGAGGGGTATGATTGAATTATATACAGATGGTGCTTCAAGTGGGAATCCAGGCCCTGGAGGTTACGGAACTATTTTAAGAACTATTTATACGGGCGATAATGAAACCTTTAAGGGAAAACTTATCGAAAAGGAGTTTTCGAGTGGTTACCGCAAAACGACCAACAATAGAATGGAACTAATGGCGGTTATTGTTGGCCTCGAGGCCTTAAAAAACTTGCATCAGCAAGTTACAGTGTATTCTGACTCCAAATATGTTATTGATGCCATTGACAAAAAGTGGGTATATGGCTGGATCCAAAAGGGTTTCGCGGGAAAAAAGAATAAAGATCTTTGGTTGCGTTTGATGGCTGCCTATAGATTGCACAACGTATGCCTTGTATGGGTAAAAGGTCACGCTGGGCATCCGTTAAATGAACGTTGCGATCGTTTGGCCGTTGCTGCAGCAAAGGATAAAGCGAACTGGAAAATCGACAGTGTCTTTGAAATGGAGGAAGCCAAATAAAAAGGGACATACTTTTTGCGAGGGCACTGAAAAAGTCCCGTTTTAGATTGGGCAAAAAAAAGGAGTGGGAAATAACAGTTTTCTGCTCCTTTTTTCGTATCTTAAATTAGT
>NZ_JAVDTD010000022.1:0-38506 GCF_031455655.1 Sphingobacterium sp. 2149
AAAAAACAATTAAATTCATAATATCAATTCACCCACCAAAACTGTAAAGTAAGAACCGTATTAGACCTTTTGTAAACCTTTTTCAGGAATGGACATTCGCTGTTACAAGAAAAATTCTTACTTTATTTTGTTATCGGCACAAAAAAGTCGGAAGAAAAATCTTCCGACCACGAATGGATCATACGACCCTTTTTTTATCCGATGCTATTCTTAGCCCGTTACTGAAGCCGCAGAAGTCTGTACCTGACGATCGACTTTTTTGACCAATCCTTGTAATACATTACCAGGACCAACTTCAACAAATGCTGTCGCACCATCGGCCAACATATTTTGTACCGTTTGTGTCCATCGAACAGCCCCCGTTAGCTGTGCGATCAAATTTTGCTTGATAACCACTGGATCTGTCTGTGGTTTAGCATCAATATTTTGATAAATCGGACAGCTAGGCGACAACACTTCTACCGCTTCAATAGCTGCTTGCAATTCAACTTTAGCTGATTCCATCAATGGGGAGTGGAATGCACCACCTACATTTAGTTTTAATGCCCGCTTAGCACCAGCCTCGGTCAACAAAGCACAAGCCTTGTCCACTCCTTCGATCGATCCCGAAATAACCAATTGTCCAGGGCAGTTATAATTTGCAGCCACAACAACTTCATCAACCTGAGCGCAGATATCCTCCACCACAACATCTTCCAGACCTAATATAGCAGCCATCGTTGACGGCTGAAGCTCACATGCTTTTTGCATCGCATTGGCACGTTGTGCGACCAATTTCAACCCGTTTTCAAAACTCAATGCACCTGCAGCCACCAAAGCCGAAAACTCGCCCAAAGAATGACCGGCAACCATGTTCGGCTGAAAAGAATCTCCTAATGCTTTCGCCAAAATGACCGAATGGAAAAAAATAGCTGGTTGGGTTACTTTCGTTTGTTTCAATTCCTCATCTGTACCGGAAAACATAATATCCGTGATGCGAAACCCTAAAATATCGTTTGCCTGTTCGAACAAAGCTTTCGTTTCATCATTCAAATTATACAGGTCTTGTCCCATTCCAACAAATTGGGCTCCTTGACCAGGAAATACATATGCTGTTTTCATCCCTTATATTTTTATTCGTTTATTTGTCTGCTACCAGAGGTATTGAATCTGCCTTCGGCAATCCATGTTTGATGAGAACGAATTCCCGTAAGCGCAAACTTAGATAAATTGCTTTTTATATGCAATATAAATTCATTTCAGCAAACGATTCTCCGATCGCCACCCGATCAATTTCAATACCATCTATCTCTAAAAGGAAGTATCCCCCCCAACGATAACAATTAGTCCTCGGGAACAAAACTAAGCGACAACATCTTCTTCGGATCAAATACATCTTGTGCAATTCCTAATAGTTCTTTGCTAGTCAAGTCCTGAATTTTTTCAATGATCTCGTCCAATAAGATCACACGATCATAGTCCATCACGTTTTTCGCAGCAGAGATAATCGTGCTCATACGGTTTTCTTCGGTCAAAGCAATCTGCCCAATAAATTTCTGCTTCGCTCTTTTTACAGCAGTTTCAGACAGCGGTTGTTCGCTCAGCTTAGCGAGCTCTTTAAAGACGAGCCTCTTCGCTTTTTCAACCTTTTCTTCATCTGTGCCGAGGTAAATACTAAATAACCCTGTATCTGAAAAAATAGTATAATTAGATTCAATGGTATAAGCTATTCCATGTTTCTCCCGTATGGAAAGATTCAGAATGGATCCCATCCCCATTCCACCAAGCATATTATTCAAAAGCAGCAGCCCCGTTTTACGCTCATCACGATAACTATAGGCCAATGAACCGAGCATATAATGCACTTGATTGATTGGTTTGCCTACCGTAACATGCTGCTGAATGAGCGGTCTTACATCATTTCGCATACGTTCTATCGTATTTGAGGGAACTGTGCCGAACACTTTGTGCAGCAATCGCTCCACTTCCTTTGGGGTATAATTCCCCGTGATACCAATGACCATTTCATTTGTATCATAATTCGCCCGCATAAAATCAACGATATCCGTTTTTTGCAGTGCGAGCAGCTGATCTTCCAATCCTAAAATATTATGCCCCAATCCCGATCCCTGAAAAACGAGATCTTCAAAATCGTCTACAATAGACTCTTCAGGGCTGTCTAGATAAGAAGCCATTTCATCAACAATGACCGACTTTTCCTTATCCATTTCTATATCGGGAAAAGTTGAATGAAAAAAGATATCTTCAAAAAGATCTAACGCTCGATTTAAATAAGGCTGTAGCATGGAAGCATGTACACAAGTATATTCCTTCGTCGTATAGGCATTCAGATCTCCGCCAACGGATTCCAAATGATTTATTATCTGTTGCGTAGATCGTCTCTCAGTACGTTTAAATAAAAGATGTTCAATAAAATGAGCTACACCATATTTTCCTGCACACTCATCTCTCGATCCAGCATTGATGACCATGCAGACATGAGTAACCGGTAAATTTTGATATTGAAATACTACCCGTATTCCGTTTGAAAGTCTAATAATTTCGTATTCCATGCAGTACAAGCTTGCTGTTGCTTCTTTTTAGTTTATCTCTTTCTATGCGCTCCATATTTACGATATTTTGCCACTTTGCTCAATCTGCAAATCGTATGGGGCATGAAGTCGTCACAAAACTAGGCATTTTAAAATGCAAAACGGTCATAGCGAAATCACTATGACCGTTTTTACATCTAATAGAAATCAGGTTACATCCGCGGAGGTCTCATTCCCCCTGGCAATCTGTTCTCTCCTTCAGGATTGCCCATAGCGAATTTTTGGAATTTGTAGGTAAACAAAATCATAAAATATCTTCCTAAACGGTTTGTACGGCTATCAGTAATCATCGATTCACTGAAGGTTCGGGAGACATTCGTTTGCTGATTCAACAAGTCAAATGCCTGTAGACGTACAGTCCCTCGTTGCTGACTTAAGAATTTCTGCTCCAAGTACGTATTTATGACAAAAGGATTTGCATTGATACCAGCACCATACCCATTATTGAACTGTTTAGATAGATCTGCTCCGAAAATCGTATTTTTTGTAATATTAACCGAACCAATTAAGGTCGGCGTCCAGGACGAAACATTCGTATTACGATTTGTCACTGAGTTTTCTGTATGATTAAATTGATAACGAACGCCTGGATTAATTTCCAGATTTTCCGACGGGTTATATCTAAACATCACGCCTTGATTCAACACGATATTGCGTGCAACATTCTTTTGACCGATGTCATCATCTTTCTCCGTAGATACATATCCGATATTTTTGTTATAGGATATTCCCCCCATCAACATAATATTATATGTTTTTTCTTTTAAGGATTTCCCGTAGTGGTAAAAAGAATTCACATTAAATGGTTTATCGCCTGCTTCATTAAGATAACGGGTCTCGGAAACTAAGGTTGAGTTTGTCTGACCTGTTTGATAATCGATTAAATCATCAAAATAGCTTTTGCTCAAGCTCACAATTTTATTGTTGGTCAGCCCAGCATTAACAAAAGCGAAGAAATTGTTCCCTTTTTGAAAGTCATTCTTACGAAATCTCACGTTCAGTTGATGACTGAACTCCGGATTCAAATTTGCATTACCGATTACGATACTGGTCCTGTTTGTACTCATATCAAATGGTAAAATCTGCGTAACAGAAGGTTCATTCGGTGTTCCGGAATAATTGACGGTAATATTAGATTGCCTAGAGAATTTATACTCAAAACGTGCAATAGGCATCCAGTTCATATTATTACGATGAATCGGCACCACTAATCCTGAACTGATGGCATCACCTCTCAATTGAGAAGGCTGAGCTGCAGCGCCAATGGAATAGGTTATTTTATCGCCACTATACAAATAGTTAGCCCCAACTTTATGTGTTGTAAAGGAGTAATCATAGTTATAATCAAAATTCAATTTGGGATCCTCAGCAATTAAGTTTCCATCCCGATCAAACCCTTGTTGTTTGTTCGAATTGTCATACTTATTTTTGTTAAAGTCATAGGTAAATTCTATTTTTCCTTTTTCAGAAACAGGCTCCGTATAATTTACTGACGCCCCCCCATTCCAACTCTTATTATTTGCTTCCAGGATCGTTTTTTCATAAATTGAATCCAAAGGAGCATTTGCATTGTTGGGATCAGCCAATAGCCTGTCTAAAATTGCATTTTGATCTTTCGTTGTTTTTGCTTTGTTAAAGTTCATATTTACAAAGACATTCCGCCCCTTATCGTTGAACTTATGGTTGTACAATCCACTAATACCGAATCTGGGTGCACTGGAATTAGCAAAAACATCTTGAATCTGCGAATTATTAAATGCTCCACTACGGTAAGTGAGCGAATTGGTACCTGTTGTTACATCGCTATTGTCATATCCGAACTGGGGTGAAATTTTGATATAATCTTTTGTAGTTGGCTTCCATTCTACATTAGCTTCAAAACGATGGCTATCGCCAATGGTATTCGAATTGGATGTTACACTGTCCGTCTGCATAATATTTGGCAATGTATTTTCCTGAAACCGTTGAGATAGCGTGGTATTATTGCTATGGCTAAAACTATAGCTACCGTAAACAGTCAGTTTATCACTAAAGTCTTTACGGTAATTCAGTCCTATGGAGCCAATTTTCGTCAAACCGTCCGAACCGCCAAACATACCACCACCGCGGCGACCGCCACCACCTTGACCCCGACGCGCACCACCACCTACTGTACTAAAATCGAATAAGGGAGCATTGGTATTGTTCAAGTTTCCCAACACCGAAATTTGTTCACCCTCACGCATACCCATCCACATACCTGTAGCTTGATAACGATCTTCTGTCCCCACACCTGCCCGAAGAGTGGTCATATGACCTGTATTATATTTGGGGTCAATTTGAATATTCAATACCTTTTCTGAATCACCGTTCTTATTTCCGGTCACATTCGCCATATCGCCATAATCGTCGATAACTTGCATTTTTTGAATAATATTAGCGGGCAAATTCTGCGTCGCAGTCTTTACATCCCCACCAAAAAAGTCCTTCCCGTTAATACGAACGCGTTTGACGGATTCACCCTGTGCTGTGACATTACCGTCCTTATCGACTTCGACGCCTTGCAACTTTTTCAAAGCGTCCTCAGCAACTGCCCCATCACGGAGTTTCAGATCTTTCATGCTATATTCCAAGGTATCACTTTTGACAACAACAGTAGGTACTCCATCAACCACCACTTCCTCCAGCATCTGCGAATTCTGTTGTAAAGTTAAACTTGGAATAATGTGCTTTGATTCACCTTTAGGAATTGTAAATTCCTGCTCAAAACGTTCGAATCCAAGGTTGGAAACCGTGATTTTAAATGTATCGGCTTTAACTTTATCAAAGATAAAAATCCCCGCCATATTGGATCCTGTAGTCATGGAATCTAACTTCGATGTCAACTTCACCGTTGCACCAGCGACAATTCGATTCTTGTCGTCTTTCAACATACCTTGTACACTTTTCGTCTGGCCATAAACAGTCCACCCCGTCAGCATACTAAACAAAAAAAGCATAAAGCCTCTCATAGTACTTATTTTTATATTGCTATAATTGATAACCTTTTGACTCGACAACTATTGCTCAAGTTTATGAAACAATAGGGTCAAAAAAAGAAACCACCCTTTATTGTATGATTGAAAGTATTACAATTCATAGTGTGGTGCTCCAAATTCTTACAAAAAAAGGTATTATTAGTGTTAATTAATGTAAATGGGCGATCTTCACACAGAAGTTACAATAGATAACTCTAAATTTATTTGTACTTTCGGCTATTTTAAAGACTGAACATGCTATTATCATATTATCAGGAAGAGTGGATAGAGGCTGGCTGTGACGAAGCGGGCCGGGGTTGTTTGGCAGGACCTGTTTTCGCTGCCGCGGTGATTTTCCCGACAGACTATCATCACGAGCTGCTTAATGATTCCAAACAACTTAGCGAGAAAAAAAGAATGGCACTACGGCCGATTATTGAACGTGAAGCCCTTGCTTATGCGGTTGCCAGTGTCTCAGCGGAAGAGATCGATCGCATAAATATTCACAATGCGAGCTACTTAGCGATGCACAAAGCTCTTGATCTCCTGAAGACAAAAGCGGAGTATATCATTGTCGATGGCAATAGGTTTATTCCTTATCAGCAAATTCCGCATACTTGTATTGTCAAGGGCGATGGCAAGTACCTATCCATCGCCGCAGCTTCAATTCTGGCCAAAACTTATCGCGATGAGTATATGAACAACATCGCATTAGCGTATCCAGATTACGACTGGCTCAACAACAAAGGGTATCCAACAATTAAGCACAGAACAGCTGTATTGGCACACGGCTCTACGCCGCATCATAGAAAGAGCTTTAGAATAACCGATCCGCAGCTCAAATTATTCTAAAGCTCTAAAATGCTTAAAAAAGGAACAGCTTTAAACCGCTGTTTCCTTTTGATTTCGTTTAAACGTGAGATAAAGCGCTGCTCCTATTCCTGCAACAAGAATGAAGGAGGAGATCAAAGTCAATAGATTTCCCATTTTGTGCGACTCTGGATCAAAGATGAATTCAACTTTATGATTACCTGCCGGCAACTGTAAGGCTCTCAGGATATAGTCTGCACGAATGATAGGCGTTTCCTTGCCATCCACATATGCTTTCCACCCTTTATCATAAAATACTTCCGAAAAGACAGCAAATGCATCATTTGTTGCAGTATATTCATATTGCATTTTATCTGGATGGTAAGACGTTAGCTTAATCTGGCCAGTTGTTGAAGCACTCGAAGTCTTCGCTTTAATTTCATTCTGATATTGTTGATTTACGAAAGCCTCTTTACGGGGATCAAAAGAACTGATTGCCTGCATTTCCTCTGCATTCCCTTTTACAAAATTTACCTTATCGACAAACCATGCATTTCCTGCAGCTGTGCTTCTTCTAACGATACGTTGGGACTGATTCTGAGGATCTGTCGTAATCAAATAACGTACGTTAAACATGTCTAGAACATCTTCATTCAGCGCCCCATTAAATTGATTTTCCAAAATTTCCTGAAAGCGCATCAATTTTGCAGCATGATATCCTCCCAGCGATTTATGGAAATAAGAGGGGCGCGCATCCGAAAATGGATCAGACGTCAGATCAAGTACGCGGTAACTTAAATCTTTATCCATTAATATCAATTGATCTACCTCACGTTGCTGGAATACCTGTTGTGCAGTAGTTCCTTTATCCATAAACGATTTATCATTTAAGAAACGTTTATCAATACTCCATAAATCAAACAGGAACAACACCAATAATGCCCCTAATAATATCCCCTCGCTTAACTTTTTCTTTAGAAATACCCATACAAAACCGAATGTTAATAGGATAATGAAAAAAGAACGATAGGCATCTTTGCTCGCAATATCTTTGCGGTCTAGCACTAACTGGTTTGCTAATTCTGTTGCAAAGGCTTTATCGCCTATATTGTGCTCTAACATCTCTATTAGATTGCTATGTCCGGCGTTTCTAAAGTTTAAAAATAGATCGGGCATAATAGCAATCAATAAACAGAACCCACCGACTCCAATAAAGGTATACAGGACTTTTTTATCTAAGTTGGGGATCTCCTTCGCACGTATCAAAAGCTCGTTGACAGCCATAATTGCCATCATAGGCACCGTAATAGAAACCAAAACCAAGATGGATTCAACCGCCCTAAACTTATTATACATCGGGAAATAATCAAAGAAAAGATCCGATACAAGTGTAAAATTTCTTCCAAATGAAAGTAACAATGCTAGAATGGTTGTTGCCAGAATCCACCACTTGAACCGGTCTTTGACAATAACAAGACCTAAAACAAATAGGAAAAAGATCCCAGCGCCAAAATACCATGGCCCTGAGGTAAAGCGCTTATCGCCCCAATAGGTTGGCATGCCTTCTGCAAACTGCCCCGCCTGGACTTCCGATACCCCTCCCTTTTCCATTAAAAACTTAGCCACATGTGACTTCTCGTTCAACTGCCCGCCAGTCGAACCGCCATAGGCATTAGGAATCAAAAAGGTAATCGTCTCACCAATTCCTTGGCTCCACTCATAAGCATACTCTTTATCAAGCCCCTTCTCTTTGGTATTGGCATTATCAACCTTTGTGATATTGGCATGCCCACGGGTACTTAATTTACTATACTCCCAGGTAGGCAATAAAATAGACGCATTGACCATCAAAGCGATGACAACTGCAAAAACCTGCCTCCCGGAAGCAATAAAAAACGCCTTCAGTTGATTTTGTTTCAGCGCATCTATGAATGTAAAAATCACATATACCATAAGAAGCATCAACAGATAATAGGTCGTTTGCAAGTGATTGACACGAATTTCAAGGGAAAGAAACAAGGCTAATAATACAGGGCCCCACAGCTTACTTCCGCGATAACACATAATGACCGCGGCGATAACAGGCGGAATAAATGCAATTGCATTCGCACGAGTGATGTGCCCGGCCTCGATATAGATAAAATTGTAGGATGTAAAAGCAATGGCTACAGCGCCAACCGCAGCCAGCCAGGGCTTGATGCGTAACACGCTAAAGAGAAAATAAGCTCCCAACAAATAAAACAGAACCGTATCCATTGGGCTCGGAAAGGCGAACTTGACGGCTTTTAAGAAATAGGTACCAATATTATTTTCATTTTCTTGCCAAATTTGATAGGTTGGCATCCCCCCGAACATGGAATTTGTCCACAAAGGCGCTTGTCCATCCTTCGCTTTAAAATCAAATAATTCCTTCTGCGCTGCTTGTGCTTGTACCACATCCGACTGGGCGAGTGTTTTACCTTGCCAAACAGGAGTAAAATAAAAAAATACCAGCACAATGAATATCGCTATAACAATCAAATGAGCCGAATTTGCCTTAAACCAATTTTTCATCCGTATAAATTTGTCTTTAAAGTTGATGAAGCTATCTAATTTATTCAACTTACGATATAACTGTCCATTCGTCGTTCATATTCCATTGTATGTATGAACGCATTACACGTGATTCTGATAAATCCAGATGATTTCATTTATCCTCTTAGGTTGTTTAAAAGTCTTAAAAGCCAAACTTAGATAAATTTGGCTTTATATACAATTATAATTATCGCGTAGATTGCTAACAAGAGCGAGTGATACCCTCTATTAACGCTGACTGCGCAATATGACTTCCTTTAATATCCCTAAAAAGCCCTAACATTATTCAGAGCGTTGTGTATTTAAGATCGCATTTTAACAGCTGTTCCAGTCGCTCCTACCATCATCATGCCCCCTGTTCCAACCGTTTGAAAATCCAGTCGAACTCCAACAACAGCATCCGCGCCCAATGCGCGTGCACGGTCTTCAAGCTCACGTAGCGCCGCTTCTCGGGTCTCTTGAAATGCGCGTTCATAGGAATTGGATCTGCCGCCAAAGAAATCACGAAATCCGGCCATCATGTCTTTTATCGCATTTGCACCTAAAACTACTTCGGAAGAAACAATTCCCAAATAACGTTCAATTTGGTGCCCTTCGATAGTACTTGTTGTTGTCAATAACATATTTATTCTCCTTTTTGAATTAACTTATTAATATTGGATAGTTCGCCAAAAACAACCAAAATATCGCCTTCTTCCATCATGGTTTCGGATATTGCTATTCCCGAAGCCTCTTTTTGCTCTTTTGTCACGCCATCTTTTTTCACGTCTGTGATCTTGACCGTAGTCAGTACAATCACTTTGTATATGTTGGTCAAGTTTGCTTCAAGCAATGTCATGCCGACATAACGGGCCGGCACTTTAGTTTCTACAATAGAATATTTATCCGAAACCTTGAACGAATCAACGATATCGATATTATCCAATCGCATGGCTAGTCGTTCGGCAGCTTCTTCTTCGGGCATAATATACTCGTTGATTTCCATTGCCTCCAGAACAGTTTTTTGAAGATCTGAAACAATACGCCCAATGATCCGTTTTACTTTCAATTGCTTTAAGAGCGCTACAGTCATGAGTGACGCTCCTTCATCTTCCCCGATAGCTACAATAACAGCATGCGCATCTTTAAGCGGTAATGACGAAACCGCCTCTCGATCGGTTGTATCTAAACAAACCGTGTGTGTTATCTTGTCTTTTAACTGTTCAACGATACTGAGCTTTCGGTCTGCCCCAATCACCTCGTGGCCAAGTTCAGTTAGGTGTACCCCCAAAGAGCGTCCAAAATGCCCCAATCCTAAAACAATATACTTCATATCCCAAACTAAAATAAATTTACTGTTATTTCCAAGCTATATTTTGAAGTACAGCTTTCTTTCGACCTATAGGCTAATTACTCTGATAAGTTAATCAAAAGTCGTCAAAACGCTTCTCAGTCTATCTAAAACAAGATCTTTTCTTCCGGAAATACAATATTTCTCCGCTTTGAATTTTTAATGAAAGCGACCAACAAGGTTAGCATTCCCACCCGTCCAATGAGCATAGTTATAGCGATAATTAATTTACCGCCCATACTTAATGATGCCGTGATTCCTAAACTTAACCCACAGGTAGTATAGGCCGATAGTGCCTCAAACAGTAATGCTTTCATACTCTTATCTGGATCCGTAAAAATTAAAGAGAAGCAGCTACATCCGACAACAAATAGGGAAAGCAAGATAATTGCAAATGCTTTATGAACAGATTCATTGGCTATCCGTCTTTTGAAAATCTCGATGTATTCCTTTCCCTTAGCCAACGATATAATATTGATCAGTGACACGGCCACTGTTGTTACTTTCACCCCACCTCCTGTCGATCCCGGAGAAGCTCCCACCCACATTAGAACCATAATGATAAAAACTGTAGGGGCAGTCACAAAACTCAGGTCGACACTATTGTATCCCGCTGAGCGTGCTGCATTAGCCATAAAAAAAGAAGTCGCCCATTCGCCTTCAAGCCCCTTTTCGAGAGAAAGTGTGTTTCCATGTTCCAAAAAATAAAAGAATAAAGTCGCTGCTACAATAATAACCGCGTTACATGCTAAGACCAACTTAGAATTGAAACTAAAATTCCAGGCTTTGTGTTTATAGCTTTTCTTTGTCACCCAGCGATGATAATTAAGCAGAATAGACTCTTTGATATAGGTGTAAAAATTTAATACAATTCCGAAGCCCAGACCGCCAAGAATGAACAAGGCGGACAAAGCCAGTTGAAAAGGGTAGTTAAATTTATAGGTATCATTGGTAATTCCTCCTGATAGGATTGAAAAACCAGCATTACAGAAAGAAGATATGGAATGAAAGATCGAGAAGAAAACCATACTTCCCAAATTTGGAAAATTTGCACGTTCTAAAGTACTAAAAATGAGTATTGCGCCAAGAAACTCGAACAATAATGTTATAAATATCATTGTCAGTAGTGTCTTAATCACTGAGGCAACCTTATTTTCGCCTAAGATTTCACCAAACATCAACTGGTTCTTATAGGAAAATCCCCCGGAAAAAAAATAGCCAAAAAAGCCTGTGAAGGTCATAATGCCCAATCCGCCCACCTGTATTAGAATAATAACGACTGTCTGCCCGAACATACTAAAATTTGTTGAAATGTCGGCAACGGAAAGACCTGTAATACATACAGCACTCGTCGCCATAAATAATGCGTCAACGAAAGACAACGGAGCTTCCACTGTAGTCCTTGGCAGCATCAGCAGTACTGTTCCAATTAAGATTAGCACCAGGAAACTTATGACAAACAGTATGGTTGGATTAAAATAAAAATTATCAAAGAAAAGGGTACTTTTGGACAGCTCGGCAATGAAAATTAAATAGATTCCCAAATAAATCCATTGTTCTCTGGAAAATACTGCGAGCGCTCCAAAACCCGAAAAACGCGCGATGAGAATAAATATAAAATAAGCGAGGATAACTATTCCCGAATAATGCTCCACGGCAATTTTTCGAAGCGCATAAATGGAGGACGATTCGCGTAGAGCGATCATAAAAAAGAGGATAAAAAAAAGATGATGGATAATTGTGCCCAACAACTCTCCCAGCACTTTGTCAGTGACATATCCCACATTAAAAATGACTATTGCAGCGCAAGTCATGCTTGCATAAAACATGATTTTGTCCACAAGACCATTTTTGTACTTGAAAACAAATCGGATAAAACTTAAAATCGAATCTATCATGGTACCGTAAACTAGACAAATCTGCCAAAAAATACAAATCTATCTTCTATGCATGCCATAGCCACTGAATTCTCAATTCAATCAGCGCTTACGAAAGCTTTTCACGTGAAACGGACGATCAACTATCAGTACCTTCTTTTTCAAGTTCTTTTTCAGCCTTTTCACGATTACGCTTTCGTTTCTCTTCAATCTTTGCAGCCGCTTTGGCTTCATCTTCCTTCTCCTCCTTCAGGAGTTCTTCAGGAGTTTTATGTCTTTTAAATATACTAGAAATCATCTTTTTTGCCTTGCTCACTCCACTCACTACTTTTTCAACCTTTCCAGCGGTATTCATCAATTTGACCTCACGTTCTGGGCCAAGACCGACACATTGTTTGATTCCAACCAATAAAGTCTGCCATAATGCTTTAAAAAACGGATGATTCGGGTCGCGCCGCTTATTAATATGCCCGACCGTGTATTTTCCATACAAATCAGGGTTACTGGGATTAAACAGCACCTGATTAATCATAAAAGAAAGCAGGCCTTTCTTTTCACGCCGCCCGTCGTCGCCGACCTCAGTCAGTATATTTACCTTGAGGTCGTCATAATCCATTTTAAATGTTCCTTTGCTCCGATAATCATTGGCAAAAATATCAAAACTGATCTGCTTTAGATTTCCAGATTTGACTTCAACATTCAACAATGGGCGAATCATCTTGTTTATTACAGGTAGGTCCATCTTTCCAAGCGTTCCTTTGTAGGTGTAAGCGCCCGCTTTGGACGTCATATCAAATACAAAGTTGGTGTTTAGCCTACCTACATTCATAAAATTACTGTGCAGATTTGCACGCATCAGCTTCTGCTTTTTAAGCTTGGTCGAGTCGTTCGTAACATTAGATATTGTACCATAAGTATGGTCGAATGTAATTGTACCAATCTGACTGTATTCATCGCTCATTTCGGAATACGAAATACCAATATTTTCGAGGATTAATGAATCAATTCCCATTCGTGTTGATATTTTCATCAACTTCATGTGCGGAGCATGTCCAATATGGCTGGTTGGCGAGCTTTTATAATGCTTGTCACTATAAATCGAAAGTGTTCCATTTTTGACAAGCGCATGCTTTGTGTATACTTTCTTATCGCGGGAAAGCGCTGCAAAATTGAAGCCTGTCAGGAGCAAGGTATCCATTTTTAATACCATATAACTTCCTCCTTCACCTTTCTTCCTGTAATAGGCAGCTTTATTCAATGTTGGCTGATAAGCAACTTTTGTTAACAGCACATTCCGGCTTTTACTATTGATTTTCAACTGATCAAAGTTCACCTTATAAAAACCATCCGGAGTTTTATACGTAAAACCAGGTACTTGAATATCCACCATTTTACTGTGATAAAAGCGTTGGCTATCTTGTTCGGAAGTCGAATCTATCAACACATCATGTATCCGGACCATTACCTTTTTGATCTCAAAATCCTGATGAACTCCCTTTTGGACCTGAGTATATTTAAAATCAATATTATTGAGGTTAACCGCCTCCACTTGAATTTTTTTAAGATTGTCTTTTATCTTCTCATAAAGCGGCTTTTTGGGCCCGCTGCTGACCGTATCATTGTAGCTATGCACCTCATTGATCACATGGATCTTTGGCGTTTCCACAGTAATATCATGTAAGAAAAGCTCCTTGTCCATCAGAACCCTCCGGATACCGAAGCTTTTTATTTTTAATCTATTTACCGCGATCTCAAAGCGATTGTCGGGCGCTTTTTGTGCCAATACGAGTTTCCTATAAACTGTGCTATCTGGGACGAGATGTAAATTATCTATTGTTACATTTCCAAGTACTAAATTGACATGGATATCATCGTATTGTATCGAATACAGACTGTCTGTTGCCTGTGACACCAATTGTTTGAGTTTTGTGTCCAAAAGTGGCTTCCACTTGTGGCTAAAATACCAAATACCGCCAGCCAAAACCAACAGGATAAATGCTATAACACCAAGGATCCATTTTAAAATAGGCTTCATAAAGTCATAATCTCTTCGTAATTTCGTCTTTATTTTATTGGATAACAAACAAAATTAATCTCATTTTGTTTGACATACGACTAAATAAAGCGAATATGCTGCGTAAAACACAACTATTTTTATTTCTTGTACCATCCACATTACTTTTTTTAATATCCTGTTCTAAAACATCGCATGACACAGGTTTTTATTTTTGGAAGACTGTATTTCAGTTAGATACTGTAGAAAATCGCGCGCTAGAGGAAATTAAAGCGCAATCTATTTATGTGAGAATAATGGATATTGACTTTGACCCTTCGGGTGTACAGGCCGTTCCTATTAGTCCAATTACCTTTACCCAACCTGTACCAAAGGAGCAGCAGGTAATCCCCGTAGTGTTTGTCAACCAGCGTATTTTTACGGAAATGGATAGCCTTCAGATTAGGGGATTGGCTAATAAAATTGTACCATTTATCGTAGCCAAGATAAAACAGGCAGGAAAGGAGAATTTCAAGGAACTCCAATTGGACTGCGACTGGACAAAAACTTCGCGTGATAAATTCTTTTATCTTCTCACCTACTTACAGCAGCTACCCGCATTGAAAGACATTCTAGTAAGCTCAACATTAAGACTACATCAGGTCAAAAACATAGTCACGAGTGGAGTACCCCCCGTCCGGAAAGTAATGTTGATGTGTTATAACATGGGAAATTTGAGACAATTTGGCCCTCAGAATTCCATTATAAACCAAAAAGATCTGAAAACCTATCTCAGCGGATCATTACACAATTACCCTATTGAGATGGACATTGCTTTACCCATATTTCAATGGTTTGTAGTCTTTAGAAATAATAATTATATCGGCATTTCAAAACATATCAGTGAAGAAGAGATAAAAGACGCTTCTTTATTCACCCATAACCCCAATACCAATCTTTATATATTAACAAAAGATCTTCCTAAAGCCAATCTCAAAAAAGATGATATAATCCGATTTGAGTCCGTAAACCAGGAAGATCTCTTACAAACGGCAAAATTTTTGAAGGGAGAATTAAAAGGAAAAGAACATCGGATTATTTTTTATCACTTAGATCAAGCTACACTAGCAAACCATAGCAATGCCGAATTACAAAAAATTATTGCTGCTTTCTAGCACAACACTTGCTTTCTTCTTCGGAGAGATAGCAACTAATATCGCCTGCGGTCCAGAAATAGACCCTTATGATAATCAAACGACCTATTACTTGCCGCATCTTGAGGACAGTGGATTTTCGGCTTTTCAATTTATACCGTACCAATTTCTCTATAGTGATGAAGAGCCCGTCAAAGAAAGCCTGATTAATGCGGAGGCTTGGGTTAAGCATCTTGGACCGGCAGTAAAAGTTGGGGATGTCGAACAATTGATGTATAAGAGCAATACTGAAACGGCCAATTTGGCGAGCAATCAACAGAGATCTACTTGGTCAAACTTGCCAGATTCTGTTCGTGGAAACACGTTCTTAAAGACGTTGATTGATGGAAAACATCAGGCAGAGCGGGCTTATTTTATATTTACCAAAAAACAGGAGCCTATTACCAATATCCAACATAATTATTGGGATCCTGATACACGAAATTTTAAAGAAATTATACAGTTTGCCGAACTTGCCGAACAGCAGATCGCCAAATACCCAAAAAATAGTTTCCTCTATATTCGCTACGCTTATCAGGCAGCCCGTTTATACCTATTCGGGCAAGAGTATACCAAAAGTATGACCACCTATGAAAAGTATCTGCAGCCTGTAAAAGGGAACGATGCCATTCTCAATTGGGCGCTTTCGAATTATGCCGGTGCTGTGCGAAAAAATGGTGATGGAGCGAAAGCGGCCTACCTCTTTTCTAAACTCTTTACCATGAGTCCCGAACGACGTATATTGGCTTACTCTAATTTTCACTATATCACTGCAAGTGATGCCGAGATTTTTCAATACGCCAAAAATGATGCAGATAAATTCAACATTAACGCCATTATAGGCTTCGGCAATAGTGGTCGTGCCCTGAAATATCTAAGCGACTGCTATCAGCTTGACCCAGCGAATACCGTAAATGCTGTTTTACTAGGTCGCGAAGTCAACAAAATAGAAGCTGAAATGAACGAGTCTTTCTATCTCAATAGTGATAGCTATACCTATTATTCAAGAAATGAGGACAAAGGAGACGCAAAAAAATACCTGGATTCTGTTCGCACATTTTCCTTGCAGCTCTATCGTGATAAAAAATATGTGCAACCGCAATTAGGACTTATTACCGCTGCATACTTAAGCTGGATAAATAAGGAAAACACCTTGGCAAAGGAATATCTTTCAGAAATTAAAGAATCCGAACTCAACCCCAAATTGGTTGACCAGCTTCAAATTACTCGTTTACTGACCCAACTGACGGACTGGCAAAATAGCAAGCAACTGGATGAGATCAAGTTGACCCAAACATTAACCTGGTTGGAAGAGAAGGCCAAACTTGACGGTAAAAATGACACTAGAAAACCAAGCTGGAGTTATAATGCTTTTGAACACAGCAACTATAGCTTAATATGCCGCAATATCTTACAAAACCTAGTGGTAAAACATTATCTAAATACTCAGGATACGGCCATGGCAAGCTTGGCAGCGGTGAAAGCTGACATCTTTTACAACTATGGTTTTGCGAAGGATTCACTGGAGGAAAATATGCAATGGTCAACCATGCATTTCTGGGAAAATAGCCTAACGCCCAAAACGTTACTAAAAATCAGAAACTTGCTCACGGATAACGGCCAGCAGCAGACCTTATCCAAATTTTTGCTGAAAGATATCAAGCATTTCAATCGAGACTATCTCACAGAATTATTAGGGACGACGTATTTGCGGGAACTCGACTTTCAGAAAGCTGCTAAAACCCTAGCAGGGCTACCTAAAGATCATAAGAAAATGGAAATTAAGAATTGGTATAGCGAAGAACAAGAAGACATCAAACCCAATCCATTTATCGTTACCATAAATGACTATCCTAAAAAATATGGGAGCGAATCCACCACGAAACTAAAGTATGCCGAACGCATGGCACGATTGGAAAATGCCCTAAAAACGGAAAAAGACAATCAGAAAAAAGCAGCGTATTATTTACAGATGGCAACAGGAATCTATCAAACGAGCACCTATGGAAATGCGTGGTCGATGGTGTCTTATGACTGGTCGTCTATAGATAATCATGCAGCTTCCACACTTCACTGGCAACGGAATTACCTGCAAACAAAATCAGCAAAAGAATGGTACAGCAAGGCTCGTTCGCTCAGTACAGATAGGGATTTCAAAGCTAAATGCACTTTTATGCTCGCCAAATGTGAGCAGAAGGATTTTGTGTATACCAGTGAGTCCCGTTGGCAATACTACGACTCGCCTTTAAAGAATCCATTCTATCGTTTTTCGATGCAAAATAAATATTTTAAGGAATTGGGAGCACAATACAAAGACACACCATTCTTTACAATCGCTTCGAGGGAGTGCGCCTATCTTCGTGACTTTTTAAATTTAACCCAATCCATACGCTAGGCGTTTGTATTGGAATTTAATCACATGAATATAAATGGCTTCCCATCGATGCAGTGTTCCCAAAAAGTTAGCCACTTTTTGGGGCATTTTTTATGAATAAGAAAGAGAAGCCCTTTATGTTAATTACGCTCTGCTATCTTCATTATGGTACATACTGAGGTAACTATCGTAGCGCGAACTTTCGATCCGCCCTTCTTCCACAGCTTCCATGATAACACAGCCAGGTTCGTTGATATGTCTGCAATTATTAAATCGACACTGGTTCATCAAGGCACGCATCTCTGGAAAAAAATGGGATAGCTCTTGTTTCTCTATGTCAACAATACCCAATTCACGAATGCCGGGCGTGTCAATCAGCTTCCCCCCGAAAGGCAGATCGAACATTTCAGCAAAAGTGGTCGTATGCTTTCCTTTGTCGGACCAGTCGGAGATTTCACCGGTCTTTAATCCATATGCTGGAACAATCGCATTGATTAATGTTGATTTACCAACTCCTGAATGTCCTGACACTAACGTTATTTTATCCTTAAGCAGTTCCTTGACCACGTCTATATTTGTCCCCGTTAACGCAGAGACCTCAAAGCAGGGATATCCGATACTTGTATAAATTGCCTTATAGTCCGCCAAAACCTCCAATCCTTCCTCACTGAATAGATCCAATTTATTGAATATTATTACTGCTGGTATACCATATGCTTCTGTAGTCACTAAAAAACGATCAATAAATCCCAAGGAAGTCGGTGGAGAGGCCAAGGTCACCACCAAAAATGCCTGATCCAAATTTGCTCCTATAATCTGGGTTTGCTTGGAGAGATTGACGGACTTACGAATAATGTAATTCCGGCGAGGTTCTAATTCATGAATGACGGCACTTTCCTGA
Organism: Sphingobacterium sp. 2149; assembly: GCF_031455655.1. Taxonomy (NCBI): domain Bacteria; kingdom Pseudomonadati; phylum Bacteroidota; class Sphingobacteriia; order Sphingobacteriales; family Sphingobacteriaceae; genus Sphingobacterium; species Sphingobacterium sp. 2149. Next base: position 18,640 of record NZ_JAVDTD010000022.1, read on the forward strand.
TCCGGCTCCACCTCAAAATGAACCCAGTCTCCAACAGCAACAGGATTCGTTGTTTTTATACCTTTGGTGCGAAACTTCCCTTTGATCCGACAATCGTATCTTCGATTATCTTCGCCCAAAACCTGATACCAACTACCTGTCGATTTAGTTACCAATCCTCTCATAACTCCTGCTGCATTAAATGTGTCATGCTGCAAAAATCGGAAAAATTTATTAAACTTACCCGTTAATGAATTTCTTACCTTTGCAATAGACACTAAAATTCAATTTTGTGAAAAAACTATTTCTTTTAGATGGAATGGCTCTTATATATAGAGCTTATTTTGCATTGAGCAAAACTCCCCGAATTACCTCAAATGGGTTAAATACAGGAGCAATCATGGGATTTACCAATACGCTTTTGGACGTATTGAAAAATCAGCAACCTTCTCATATAGCAGTAGTGTTTGACACCGCAGCTCCTACCGCCCGACATATTGAATTTGAAGCTTATAAAGCGCACCGTGAGTCTATGCCTGAGGACCTTGCGTCCTCTATTCCCTATATAAACCGTTTAATCGAAGGCTTCAATATCCCGATTATTACAATGGATGGGTACGAAGCAGATGACATTATCGGGACCTTAGCAAAAAAAGCTGAAAAACAAGATTTTAAGGTCTATTGCATGACACCGGATAAAGATTTTGGCCAGCTCGTATCGGACAATATCTTTATCTACAAACCTGCCCGTATGGGTAACGGAGCAGAGGTACAAGGTGTCAAAGAGATTTTGGAAAAATGGGAAGTTTCTGATGTCTGTCAAGTCATCGATATCCTCGGCCTTTGGGGTGACGCTGTAGACAATATACCGGGTATACCGGGCATCGGTGAGAAAACAGCAAAAAAACTTGTGCAGGAATACGGATCTGTCGAAGGCATTATTGCTAACGCGGATCAACTCAAAGGAAAAATGCGTGAAAACGTAGAAAACTTTGCTGAACAAGGTCTTATCTCCAAAAAATTAGCTACCATTTTATTGGATGTACCAATTGACCTGGATGAAAAATCACTTGAGCTGGAAGATCCAAACAAAGAAATTCTTGAACCACTATTTGCGGAACTAGAATTCAGGACACTTGGAAAACGGGTTTTCGGCGAAGATTTCTCCGTTCTTGACAGAAGCGCCTCCACAACTGGCCAAATGGATTTATTTTCTACAACAGTAACTACCGTGACAACAACAGATGTCACTACTCAAGTAATCGTTGATAATACTGAAATAAATAACATCCATAATACGGCGCATGATTATATTTTGGCCGATACACAAGAAAAACAAAAAGAGCTTGCCGAAAAGCTGTCTTCTTTGGATAGTTTTTGTTTCGATACGGAAACGACAGGATTGGACGCTAATCTCGCTGACATCGTAGGCTTATCATTCTCCTTTGAAAATGCCAGAGCTTACTATATCCCCACTCCAGCAGACCGTGAAGGAGCACAAGCTGTAGTCGATATTTTTAAAACAGTATTTGAAAATCCGAACATCGAAAAAGTGGGACAAAATATCAAATATGATATTTTACTTTTGGCACGATACGGTGTAAAAGTAAAAGGGCCTCTTTTTGACACGATGGTTGCACATTATCTGATTGATCCAGATACCCGTCATGGTATGGACCTCCTCGCAGAAAATTATCTTAATTACAGTCCAGTATCCATCACTGAACTTATAGGGGAAAAAGGCAAGAAACAAGGAAACATGCGCGATGTGGAGATTGAAAAAATAAAGGAATATGCAGCCGAAGACGCAGATATCACATTACAGTTAAAAAATATATTTCAACCTCTCCTTATCGAGACCAACACCAATGAACTCGCTCAGGATGTTGAATTCCCATTAGTATATATACTCGCTGAAATTGAACGAAATGGTGTAAAAATTGACGTTCCGGCACTTGAAGAATTTTCAAAAACTTTGGAGCAGGATATCAAAAATCTAGAGGGATCTATTTTTGAGAAAGCAGGTGTAAATTTCAACATTGCTTCTCCAAAACAACTTGGTGAAGTTTTATTCGACAAACTCCAGTTGGATCCCAAAGCGAAAAAAACAAAAACGGGCCAGTACAAAACGGGAGAAGATGTATTATTAGCATTAGCTCATAAATCAGACATCGTTCAAGATATTTTAAACTTCAGGCAAATGCAAAAACTAAAATCAACTTACGTTGATGCGCTGCCAGAGTTAATAAACCCCGAAACAGGATTAATTCACACATCTTACAATCAAGCTGTTGCTGCAACTGGCCGTCTGAGCTCGACGAATCCGAATTTACAAAATATCCCGATACGTACCGAAAGAGGTAGAGAGGTAAGAAAAGCGTTTATTCCACGATCTGAAGAGCATGTGATTCTATCAGCCGATTATTCGCAAATTGAACTGCGCCTAATCGCCGAGTTAAGTAAAGATCAAAATATGATGGAGGCATTTAGTCAAGGACATGATATCCACCGGGCAACAGCCGCAAAAGTATACCATACTGATTTTGATGCTGTTACTTCCGAACAACGCCGCAACGCTAAAGCCGTTAACTTCGGTATTATATATGGTCAATCGGCATTTGGTCTTTCCCAAAATCTTGGCATATCACGCAAAGAAGCGTCTGATATCATCAACGAGTATTTTAACCAATATACAGGGATAAAAAGATATATGAGTGATGCGATCGAGTTTGCAAAAGAGAATGGTTATGTTGAAACAATTTTAAAGCGAAGGCGTTATCTTAGAGATATCAATTCGGCAAATATGACGGTTCGTGGATTTGCAGAAAGAAATGCTATTAATGCACCTATCCAGGGTTCGGCAGCAGATTTGATTAAACTTGCCATGATTGCCATTCAAAATGAAATTGAGCAGCAAGGCTTATCGGGTAAAATGATCATGCAGGTACATGATGAATTGGTTTTTGACATACCTAAAAGCGAAATACAGCTTTTTAAGGAAATCATACAGGATAAAATGACCAATGCAATCAAAACAAATGTACCATTGGTTGTAGAAATTGGAGAGGGCAAAAATTGGCTTGAAGCGCATTAATATTATGATTAAAAAACTCATCCATCTATTGTTATTCATTTCTGTGTGCAGTTTTACAAACCTTCACGCACAGGATGAGAAGCCTGTATTCTACGAAAAATTAGATCAAGGGCTGATTCGTTTTTATTTCGACAAATACTACTATCTGGTTTCGAAAGAGTGCGAGTTTAAATCTATTGAGCGTGTTAGTAAATTCGACTTCACCAAACAGTCATTCGAAGGTGAATTTCGCGATTTTGCTCCCAATGGTAATAGAATACTCGTCGGAACTTACACAGACGGTAAAAAAGAAGGTTTGTTTCAAGCTTATCATCCAAACGGCGTATTAAAATGGGAGGTAACTTTCCGAAATAATTTCCCTACTGGTGACTGGAAATATTACTATCCTGACGGAAAGCCGTTATTGACCGTCACTTATAGCGAGCAAGGCTACTTTATTAAAGATTACTGGGACAATAGGGGAAAGCAAGAGGTAATGGATGGTGAGGGTAATTATGAATTTTCCATTCCCTTTGAAGGCTTTACCGAATTTGGATTTGATTTTTACCTGCGTAAAGGAAAGGTGAAAAATGGCAAGCCCCAAGGAAACTGGAATACGTATTTTTACAATGTTGGCCAGCAGCCTGTGTATGCTATGACACAACGGTTTTTAAATGGTGTGCTTACGACAACGTATGATGACAATGGAGATCTTAACAACGAAGATTTTTTGTCGCTAAGCATCCTCCCTTATGACTATTTCATGCGGGCAGAACTATTCAACAGCAAATCGTGTAGCTTTGATGACTATGCTAACTTTTATGCTTTCCTCGCGAAACGTTTTAACGACAATCTCAATAAAAAGGGGATAGAAATTACCCGACAAGTAAACTTCTCTTATCTGGTGGAGGTAAAGAAAACAGGAATGGCTAATCTAAAAAACCTTAAGTTAGTTTCGGATTCGGGGAGTGAGTCTTTCGATGGAATCTTAAGCGGAATTGCAAAAGGCATTGATTTCTATTTTCCTACATATAAAGAGAATAAGCCACAGGATGACCTCATTAAAGTGTCTGGGAGTATTACGACGGGGAATGATGGAAAAGTATACAGCCATTCAATTAAAATTGAAAGACAAATAGACAATTCGAGTAAATAACTATCTTTGCAGAAATAAATAGATATGAAATTTCATAAAGAAGGATACACCACATTAGCAATCGCTGTACTTTTTATCTTTATTATCAATGCAGTTGCGGATTATTATGATGCTTCGCAATATGTCAAATGGTTTATTTATGCGCTATCAGCATTCCTGTTTATTACAGTTGTTCAGTTCTTCAGAAGCCCTAAAAAAGTGTTCAACCCGGAAGACGGCATAATTCTTTGTCCGGCTGACGGGAAAGTTGTTGTTATCGAAGAAACCGAAGAAAATGAATATTTCCACGATAAACGTATTCAGGTTTCGATTTTTATGTCGCCAGTTAATGTACACGTTAACAGAAATCCTATTAGTGGTTTGGTTACTTTCTTTAAATATCATCCTGGAAAATTTTTAGTGGCCTGGCATCCCAAATCATCCACAGATAACGAAAGAACAACGGTCGTTGTCAAAGATAAAGCAGGGAGAGAGGTTCTTTTCCGTCAAATTGCAGGAGCACTAGCTCGCCGTATTGTATGGTATATAAAAGAAAAGGACGAAGTGGTGCAAGGTAATGAGTTTGGTTTTATCAAATTCGGTTCTCGCGTAGATTTATTCCTCCCTTTGGGCACTGAAATTAATGTCAACATTGGTGACAAGGTTATAGGTGCAAAAACCATTATTGGAAAATTTTAACAATTTATTAATATCATTATAAGTAACTTAGGCTCCAAATCAGGGGCCTTTTTTATTCAACAAATGAATTTTAGACAATTATTATTAGCAAACTCAGCAGCGGTTGGTGTTGCAATATCCACGATCAGCTTTTATTATAAACACGAGCTGCAGACAGCATTGATCATTTTCTTTGTCGCGGTGGTAACGAGTTTTCTTCTATTTAACTATCTATTTGAAAAATATATATATCGACGTCTCAACACGATGTATAAACTCATTCACAATCTCAAACTTGGCAAAGATCTTAAAGATGCTATTGGAGAACATATCAGCGAGGATCCTATTACAGATGCTGAAAACGAAGTCAAAGCATGGGCAAAAGATAAAAAAAACGAGATAGAACAATTAAAATCACAGGAAAAATTTCGAAGAGAGTTCCTATCCAATATTTCACATGAATTCAAAACACCACTCTTTGCTACACAGGGCTACATTGAGACGCTGCAGGACGGCCTTATGGAAGAGGATATGGAAATGGCAAAAAATTTCCTTAACAAAGCTGCCCGAAATCTCGATCGGCTAAATTATCTAATTCTGGATCTTGATGAGATATCCAAATTGGAATCTGGCAAAATGGTCCTTAATATTGAGAAATTTGATATTGTCGACCTGATCAAGGACACGACAGACTCCCTTGAAGACAAAGCCAAACAGCACAACATCAAAATCGAATTCAGACCGAAGGCCGGCACACCGCACTGGGTGAAGGCAGACCGCAATAAAATACATCAGGTACTGTACAATCTGATAGACAACTCATTGAAATATGGAAAAGAAGGTGGAACAACAAAAATTAAGATTTTCCCATTATTTGAGCAGGTTCTTATCGAAATTACAGACGACGGCTATGGCATTGAGGAAAAAAATCTCAGCCGCGTATTTGAACGTTTTTTCCGAACTGACAAAAGCCGATCACGCGATATAGGAGGGTCTGGGTTAGGGTTAGCGATCGTTAAGCACATTGTTGAAGCACATCAGCAAAATGTCAATGTGCGCAGTACGGAAGGTATCGGAACCACTTTTGGATTTACGTTACAAAAAGTACAAGCTGGGAACTAAACAATGATGACACTTTTGTGTTTAAACAAAATCAATGTTAACATTAACTTAACATTAAGGTATTACTTTTGTAAAAATAAATTTAAGATATGTCTTTAAATAGCATTTTTCAGTACTTCGTTCCAAAGGACAAAAAATTCTTCCCTTTGTTTGAACAAGCCGGCAACAATTTGATCGAGATGTCAAAGTTGTTAAAAGATATTGTTAACTCAAGCAATCCTGAGAAGAAAAAAGATTTTACGCGCAAGATGGAAGATTTGGAGCACAAGGGCGACAATATCACACATCAAATTCATTTGGAGTTAGGCAAGAATTTCATCACTCCTTTCGATCGCGAAGATATACACTCTTTGGCAAGTTCATTGGATGATGTGGCCGACTTTATTCATGGCGCTGCCAACAGAATGGACCTTTATAAGGTGGAAAAAGCTACTGAACCAATGATAGAAATTGCGGACTTATTGGTTGAAGCCACTGAACATGTGTCAAAAGCTATTCATGAGCTTAGAGACTTAAAAAACATTCGGAACATTACAGATTCATGCGTGCGTATCAACAGTGTTGAAAACAAAGCAGATTATATCTTTGATAAGGCTGTAGCTGACCTCTTTGAGTTTGAAAAGGATGCAATTTCATTAATTAAACACAAAGAAGTGTTGTCTGCAATGGAAGATGCAACGGATAAGTGTGAGGATGTTGCTAACGTATTAGAAAGCATTCTAGTTAAAAACGCATAATCATTCGATATAAGTGCACAAAAATTCTACGAGATTATGATGTCAACATTACTCGTTGTTGTGATTGTCCTTGCAATTGCTTTTGACTACATCAATGGATTCCATGATGCAGCAAATTCTATTGCGACAGTTGTATCAACAAAAGTTTTAACGCCAGCAATGGCTGTTTTATGGGCTGCAATATTCAACTTTGCCGCTTACTTCTATTTTACAGACCATAAGGTAGCCAATACCATTGCAAAAACAGTATTGGAAGAATACATTACATTAGAAGTAATTTTCGCGGGTTTATTAGCAGCAATTGGCTGGAACTTGTTTACATGGTATTACGGAGTACCATCAAGTTCTTCACATACGCTTATCGGGGGATTCGCGGGATCCGGTATGGCATATGCATTTATTCTGGGCGCAGATCCAATTCATGCTATCAATATTGATGCTACCCTAAAAATTATTGCTTTTATCGTGCTCGCTCCGATCATAGGTATGACGATGTCGGTCATCATTACATTAATTGTGATTAATCTGGCGAAAAACTCCAGACCAAGTGTGGCCGAAAAATGGTTTAAAATATTACAGCTTGTTTCCTCTGCAGCGCTAAGTTTTGCACACGGAGGTAACGACGCTCAGAAAGTCATGGGAATTATCCTGGTCGCCATGGTAGCGGGTGGCTATGTACCAACGACTGAACACATGCCCGAGTGGATTCCATTAACTTGTTACGCGGCTATTGCAGCCGGGACGATGAGTGGTGGATGGAAAATAGTTAAAACAATGGGAACCAAAATCACAAAAGTTACACCATTGGAAGGAGTTTGTGCTGAATCAGCGGGAGCGGTAACATTAGGTATTACAGAACATTTTGGAATTCCGGCCTCTACCACACATACCATTACCGGTGCAATCATAGGTGTTGGTGTCGTTAAACGTGTTTCTGCAGTACGCTGGGGAGTAACAATCAGTTTGTTATGGGCTTGGATATTAACTATTCCGGTTTCAGCTTTATTAGGTGGATTGTCGCTCTTGATCGTACATTATTTGCTTTAGAAAAAAAAACCTTAATTTTTTTCTTAAACGTATTGAAACAAAACAAAAATTTGGTACTTTCGTAGCGGATTTTTGTTTTGTTGTTTCACATTAAATCCTTAATTTAGTACAAAATATAGCGGAAACAAAATATTTAACATAACTTTAAGACTTTGGCACGGCAATTGTACTGTTCCAAGTGTTAATACAAGATAATTAAGTTTGAAAACAATTAAAATTAATAATAACCTTAAAAACAAGAGTATGAACTATTCTACAATTAAAAAAACAGCTGTTGCTGCTACATTAGTTGCCGCTTTAGGTTTTGCTGGTACAGCGCAAGCTCAACAAGTATTCGGTGGTAGATCACAATACAGAACTTGGTCTATCGGAGTGCAAGGTGGTATTACTACACCAAACACAATTCTTCCTGGATCAAATGCTTTTGGACAAAAAGTAGGTTACTTCCAAAACAAAGTTGGTGAATACTACGGATTAACTATTCGTAAACAATTCTCTCACACATTTGGTTTAGAATTAGAAGCAAACCGTGGTAAGATTAAAACTTACAACAAAGCGCTTGACGGATTTAACGGTTTTGAAGCTAATTCTGGTGCAGCTCGCAATGGTGCAGCTAGATCAGCACAAACTGATGTAAACTGGGCAGCAAGCTTGAACGGTGTATTCCAATTGGGTACTATTGATTTCTTGAGAAGAGAAAATGCAGTTAACTTCTATGCTAAAGTGGGTTTGGGAGTTTTAGCCAACAATCCAGTTCAATTTGCGAACGAAGATTTTACTAATGAAGTTTATAACAACAAAGGTAAATGGGGTTCGAAAATTTTTGGAGATCGTGAGAACACTGGTGACCGTGATAACAAATTAACAGCTTTCGTTCCAGTAGGTGTTGGTGCTAAATTTAAATTATCTGAAGTAGTTGCGTTGAACTTAGGTTACACGATGAACTTCACTGATGATAACTTATTGTATGGTCCAGCTCGTACAGATTATAAAGGTAAATTCTCTACAGTAATGGCTGGTTTAGAATTCACTCTAGGTTCAAGAGACAAACAAAACTTGACTTTTGCTAACCCAGTTGCTACAATGTACGATGAGTTGAAAGATCCTTCATTGAGAAATGAAGTTGAAGCATTAAAACAACGTGTAAGCACTTTAGAAGGTACTGTTAACACATTAAGCGCTGATGCTGATGGTGACGGTGTATCTGATAAATTTGATAAATGCCCTGGAACTCCAGCTGGTACTCCAGTAGATGGTTCAGGATGTCCAATCAAATTCCCAGAGCCAGTTGTTAGCTCTACTACTTCTAACGGTTACTATGCTCCAATTCAATTCGAATTTGATAGCTCAGTATTGAAAACTTCATCTTACTCTACATTAGACAAATTGGCTAAAGAGTTACGTGATAACAATGCATCTGTACAATTAGATGGTTATGCATCTGCTGAAGGTTCTGAAGCTTATAACATGACTTTATCTAAAGACCGTGCTAACTCTGTAAAACAATATTTAGTAAATGCTGGTGTTTCTTCATCAAGCATCACTGCTAATGGTTACGGAGAGAAAAACCCAGTTGCATCTAATGCTACTGAAGAAGGTCGCGTTCAAAACCGTCGCGTTGAGATCAAAAAATAATTGTATACAATATATACCATTATAGTAAAAGCCGGCTTTATAGCCGGCTTTTTCATTTTACACGTATTTATCCTTAACTTTGTGAACGATATCCGATTTGTGGAAAATTAGTTCCATCAAATTAGATAAGAAATTAGTATTTTGAATTAAAGAACAGGATACTGATTTTAAACTTTTGAGAATGGAAGAGGATTTTGAATTTGAGAACCCCGAAGAAAGAAAAATCTCGGTGGACAGATATGAGGAAATGCTTCGAAACGAGGATCAGTATTTTTTTGACTCCAAAGCTTTTGAAGGAATTATTGATTACTACGCAGAAAAAAATGATCCTGTAAAGGCGCTACAGGTCGCCGAATTCGCAATCAGTCAGCATCCCTTTGATATTACATTTCTATTGAAACAAGCGCAACTGTTTTCAACGATTCAGCAATATCAGAATGCGCTCGCTGCATTGGATAAAGCGGAACTATTAGAAGCCTCCGAAGGAGATATATTTTTGATCCGTGGTGGTATACTAGGAAGCATTGGAAAATTCGATGATGCCTTGGAACAGCTGTTTAAAGCTCTTCCTCTGTTGGACAACAAGGATGAGGTGTATTTCCATATTGCGATGATATTTCAGGCCCAAATGAATTATGATAAAGCTATAATTTATCTAAAAAAGGCTCTTGAACTCAATATGGATTACCAAGAAGCACTTTATGAACTGGCTTATTGTTATGACGTATTAGATAGACAGGAAGAAAGTATCTCCTTTTATAAGAAATACATAGATTCAGACCCTTACTCCTACTACGCATGGTATAACTTAGGAAATTCATACCATAAGATCAGCCAGTTTGAAGAAGCTTTGGACGCCTATGACTATGCGATATTGATCAAGGATGACTTTTCTTCAGCTTATTTCAATAAGGGAAATGCTCTCGTCAATTTAGATCGCTACCAAGAAGCATTGGATGTCTACAAGCAAACATTTGAATATGAGCAACCCAGTGCTGATACCTATTGCGCAATAGGTGAATGTTATGAAAAACTGGAGCAGATGGAAGAGGCTCGAAACTATTATAAAAAGGCAGTCAAATTAGATGCGGAACTTGCGGATGCCTGGTTTGGCATTGGGGTTACCCTAGATTTCGAAGAACGTTACTTTGAATCGCTGCACTTTTATAAAAAAGCATTGGAATTGGAGGATACAAATCCAGATTACTGGTTTGCCATCGCCGATGCACGATATAAATTACAGCAAATAGACCTAGCAGAGGAAGCCTATAAAAGAGTCGTTAGCTTGAATCCAACGGATATTGATGCATGGCTGGATTATTCCTCAATTCTATTTGAACAAAGTAAAATTGAAGAAGCTATTGATGTGATTTCCGATGCTATCACACAGAATCCGAATGCGGCAGAGTTATACTACCGGGTCGTTGCATATCTATTCGCCAATGGGCAGTATAACGACGCACTGAACTTTTTGGAACTTGGTTTAGCAACTGATCCGGAGAAGTATCATATCCTTTTTGATTATCTCCCACAGCTTCAAGGGAATCAGATTATCATTGAAATTGTAAAAAAATATACAAAGCCGAAAGATTAATATTGTATAGGCACTTTATCCGGTCATCGCCAAAGGATGACCGGATATCAAAATTGAAGCGCCATTCATATTCCAACAACCTAATTTTCCCACTTTAAATGAAAAAACTAGGGCTAATAGGATACCCATTAGGGCATTCTTTTTCAAAAAAATATTATTTAGAAAAATTCCGCCAAGAGCAAATAACCGATGTGGATTATGACTTGTACCCCATCCCTCAGATAGCTGATTTTTCAAAAATTGCCTCCAACAAAGATTTCTATGGTGTGAATGTGACCATTCCCTATAAAATTGAAGTTATGGATTATTTGGACGAGCTTTCGGAAGAGGCCAGCGCAATTCAAGCTGTCAACTGTATTCGAATTAGCCATACAGCAGATGGCGCAACGCAGCTAAAAGGCTACAATACGGATGCTTATGGCTTTGAGGCGTCAATAAGGCCGCTAATTAATCCCCAAGTAGATAAAAAGGCCTTAATTTTAGGTAATGGCGGTGCTGCAAAGGCAGTAATTTATGCGCTGAATCGACTTGGAATAATGCATTCTCTAGTGAGCAGAACCAAGGGCGCAGACCAGTTGACTTATGATGAATTGGATGCTGCTATCCTAGCAGACCATACGGTGATTATTAACTGTTCACCTGTTGGTACTTTTCCCCATACAGAACAATCGCCAAAAATCCCTTACGAATTTTTAAATGAGAACCATCTTTGTTATGACCTCATTTACAACCCCGAGGAAACTACATTTATACAAAAAAGTAAACAAATGGGAGCCAGAATCAAAAATGGATATGAAATGTTGGTCCTTCAAGCCGAAAAGAATTGGGAAATTTGGAATAGTTAATCTTTCCATAGTAAGAAATCAATAAAATCTGTAATTTTACCTCTATGCTTACGATCAAATCATTTACTTTCAATCCATATCAGGAAAATACTTACCTACTATACAACGAGTCAGGAAATGCAATTATCATTGATCCGGGCATGTATGGAGAGCACGAGCAGCAAGAAGTAGTAAGTTTTGTCGCCGACAATAAACTTCAGCCCAAACTTCTATTAAATACACATTGCCATATTGACCATGTTTTAGGAAATAGTTTTGTTTATGAAAGATATGGCTTGTTGCCACAGTTTCATGAAGGAGAAGTACCTATTTTAGTAGCTGTTCAGAATTATGCCCCTCAAATGGGAATCCGATATGACATCTCCCCAATTGGAGAGACATTTTTAAATGACGGCGATACCATTTACTTGGAGAATGACGAACTAGAAGTCATTCTGGCACCGGGTCATTCTCCAGCTCATATTTGTTTCTATTCTGTTCATCAAAAATTTCTGATTGGAGGAGATGTACTCTTCCGCAACAGCATAGGTAGGACGGATCTTCCAGGAGGCAATCACCAACAGCTTTTAGATAGTATAAAATCAAAACTTTATACTTTGCCCGATGATACCGTTGTATATCCTGGGCACGGGCCGTCCACAACGATTGGCTTTGAAAAAAATTCCAATCCCTTTATTCGACAATAAGAGTCATGAATCTGCCCTTCCTATTCGCTAAAAGATATCTTTTTTCCAAGAAATCTGTCAACGCCATTAATATTATTTCATCCATTAGTGTAATCGGTGTAATGGTAAGTAGTGCTGCATTGATTATATTGCTTTCCTCCTTCAATGGAATGGAGCAACTTATTTTGTCTATGTACAGTAAGTTTGCTCCAGAACTCAAGATAGAACCTTCCAAAGGAAAACTTTTCGATACAAAAAGTATAGCTTTTGATGAATTAAGAACAGACCCAAATGTGATTCATTACACTGAAGTTCTACAAGAAAAGGTATTACTGCAATATTCAAATAGACAATTTATTGCCAATATAAAGGGAATTGAGCCGCAATCTCTGAGTAAAACAACCGGAGACAGTATTATTGTAGACGGTCAATATCAGCTTACACACGATTCCATTAACCTGGCCATTCTCGGCGCAAGTGTGCAGGCCAACCTAGGCATTCCATTACAAAAACCTGCTGAGCAGATTCAAGTATATTCCCCGAGAAAAGGGGTAAAGAATTCATCAAACCCTGCTGAGGAGTTCAATATACGGTCGATTACGCCAGGCGCTGTATTGCGTTACCAACAAGATTTCGACAATTTGATCATTACTCCAATCTCATTCGCCCAAGAGGTTCTTGGAGAGTATCAGCGTGTTTCATCAATCGAGTTTTATCTAAAAGATGGCGTAGATATCAATGCGTTCGAGCGGGTATTACAACAGAAAATCGGGCCTGATTATATCGTAAAGAATAGAGAAGAACAAAACCCAACGTTATATAAAAATGTACGCGTAGAACGATGGGTCGTTTTCTTTATATTGACCTTGATTAGTGTTATTGCCATATTTAACATTGTAGGTTCACTAACGATGCTTGTACTAGACAAACAAAAGGATATGACGATTCTGAAAGGCCTTGGCGGTGGTAATGATCTGATTCAACGCATCTTTTTTTATGAAGGCCTTATGATAGCTTTCATAGGTTGTTTGTTAGGGCTATTGATAGGCGCTATATTTAACTATATCCAATCAACTTATGGAATTATTCGTGTAGAAGATGGTGCAAATACGATTATTGACAGTTACCCTATGGTAAGTCAATGGAGCGACTACCTTTTGGTGTTTGTAACGGTAACTGGCATTTCCGCGCTAGTTTCTTACTTTTCTGCTAAAATAAGCGTCAAAGAATTAAGCAAATTAAAGACAACAAATTAATAATTTGAAGTTTTTCGGCTCTTACTCCCCTTAGTAATCTGCTGGATTAAATTACCCCAAGCAAAAGGATTTAACAATGGATTAGCATATCGTTGATTGATGACCTTATTATTCATCGTATTGAAACTCTGTGCATTGTTAATTGATCGCATTTCGTTTCCATCACGCGGTATTACTGCAGCCATTGCAGCTAAAGATTCATAAGATAAGGATCTTCTTACTCTCACAATATTATCTTCGGAAACGTCCAGGTTCATAAAAGCAATATTGAACTCTTCGATACTTGCCCAAGGATATGGGGTAACCATCGGTAGTTCCGTAACGAGATTTTGCATAACGATATTTGCAGTATACTTGTCTCCCTTAACTTCAGGAATGGTGACCACTAAAGGATCAAACCCCACAGATGTAAAACGAATGGTATCTCCGACATGGGCTACAAAAGAAAAGTAACCTTCATTATTTGCGGCAAAAGCTTCATTTCTAAAAGATAAATTGGTGACTGTTGCATAACCTACTGGAAGGCCAGATCCAACGGTTGTGACAATACCGGAATATTGAACAATCTTCTTTTCCTGAGCATGTGATGCGGAAAAGAAAAAAGTCAAAAAGACAATAAGAAATATTGAAACCAGCAACTTCATAGAACAAATTTAAACAAAAGTAGCCGAACTAGCCGTTAAATTGTGTTAAGGGCACAACTAATTAACAGGGGGTAAAGTCGCTTCAGGAGAGTCGGGATCCGTTAAATTAATTGCCTCAACAGCGGTAATTTCAGGAACAGCCTTCCTTATTGCCTGCTCTAAACCAGCTTTAAAGGTCATGATGCTCATTGAACATGAAGCACATGCTCCCAATAATTTTAAACGCACGACATTATCCGCTGTGATCTCTTCGACACTCACATTTCCGCCATCAGTTTCCAAATATGGTCTCAAGGTATCTAATGCTTGCTCAACTTTTTCTTTTAATGTCATACTCTTAATGCTATTCAATGATTGTAATATGTAAAGATAGTCAAATATTTTAAAATGTATATTCTTAGGCCTAACTACCCCCACAAAAACAACAAGTATATGACAATATTTTCATCTCAAGCTCTTCGTCGAGTTAAAGTATGTTAATAAGAAATCTTGTTTTTGCGATCAAAAAATTATTAAACTATATTGCGCAATAAAATTTAATTGATTAGTATAACAAATTCACTTATCTTTGTAAAATGTTTTTAAATAGGCGTATAGCGGCTATCTGTGCCGGCATGATGTTTCTATTGGTATTTACTGGCTGTAAGAGTAAATTTGAGAAATTGCGCGCAAGCAATAATATCGCTCAAAAATACGAAGAGGCTGTAAAACTTTATGAAAAAAAGAAATATACCAAGGCGTTAGTTTTGTTTGATGACTTGCGGACGAAATTCCGCGGACAAGCTGAAGCAGAAAATATTTACTATTATTTGGCATTTGCCAACTACCGTCTGAAAGATTATACGTCAGCTGCATTTCACTTTAAAGATTTTGCTGATGTATATCCCAATAGTGCAAGAGCTGAAGAATGTAGGTTTATGCATGCTTATTGCTATTACTTGGATTCTCCAAGATCAACATTGGACCAAGCAAATACACGAAAGGCAATTGACGCATTACAGCTCTTTGTTAATCTTTATCCCGAATCCGAGCGATCTAAAGAAGCCTCGGATCTTATTCAGAAATTAAGAGATAAGCTAGAGCTTAAAGCTTTTGCCAATGCAAGACTGTATTACGACATGGGGCTTAATGATGATTATAGGGCGGCGGTCATTGCTTTGCAAAATGTCCTAAAAGAATACCCTGATACAAAATATGCAGAAGAAATTGAGTTTTTGACATTAAAGGCTCAATACATCTATGCATCCAAAAGTATCTTCCTGAAACAAGAAAGTAGATTTGATGAAGCTTTGGATTATTACCGTAACTTCGCAAGTAATTTTCCAAACAGCAAACATATGAAAGAGGCAGAATCCCTTCGGGAGAATTCTGAAAAAGGCATTAAAACTGCACTCTCCCAAGTGAAAGAGTATAATAAGGCTCTTGCAGAACAGGAAGTATATATCAAAGAACAAAAGGCGAAAAAAGAACAAGAAAATACCCAAAAAGATGAGTCAAAAAAATAATAATTCAATTCCAAATTCTACAGTTACACGTGACTTGAGACAATTGGACAAAGGCACTGACAATCTCTATGAATCTATTGTAGTTATTTCTAAACGCGCGAACCAAATTGCAGTAGATATTAAAGAAGAATTGAACGGAAAACTTGCAGAGTTTGCAAGTAATAACGATAACTTGGAAGAGGTATTCGAAAACCGCGAGCAAATAGAGATTTCAAAACATTATGAGCGTATGCCAAAGCCCACTTTGGTTGCAATCGATGAATTTTTACACGATAAAGTGTATTACAG
Organism: Sphingobacterium sp. 2149; assembly: GCF_031455655.1. Taxonomy (NCBI): domain Bacteria; kingdom Pseudomonadati; phylum Bacteroidota; class Sphingobacteriia; order Sphingobacteriales; family Sphingobacteriaceae; genus Sphingobacterium; species Sphingobacterium sp. 2149. The sequence continues at coordinate 34,843 of NZ_JAVDTD010000022.1, forward strand.
AAATCCCTCGAAAGAGCAGGACTAATCCTTAAAAAATGGCTTTAGCTGGGAAAAATATTGTAATTGCTGTATGCGGCAGTATTGCCGCATACAAGATTGCATCCCTCATCCGCATGTTGATAAAAGCAGATGCCCAGATTAACGTTATTATGTCAAAAGAAGCCACGGCCTTTATCACCCCGCTTACGCTTTCTACACTTTCCAAAAAACCAGTGCTTATCGATTATTACCAGCCAAATACTGGGGAATGGAATAATCATGTCGAAATTGCGCTATCTGCTGATTACATTTTAGTCGCTCCTGCAACAGCAAATACCATTTCCAAAATGGCCACTGGATTGTGCGACAACTTGCTAACAGCCGTATATCTATCAGCGAAATGTCCAGTGCTATTCGCTCCGGCGATGGATTTAGATATGTGGAAACATCCCTCTACACAATCTAATATCAAAAAGCTAAGTTCTTACGGCAATATCTTAATTCCTCTAGGAAACGGGGAATTAGCTAGTGGATTAATAGGTGAAGGGCGCATGGCTGAGCCGGAAGAAATACTGGATTTTTTAGTTAAATTTTCAGAGCGAGCGCTCCCTTTATACGGAAAGAAGGCGTTAGTATCTGCTGGCCCTACTTATGAAGCTATAGACCCAGTCCGCTTTATTGGGAATCATTCAAGTGGAAAAATGGGGTATGCCATCGCTGCGCAGCTCAAAGAACTTGGAGCGGATGTCACGCTTGTTTCAGGACCTAGCGCCCTGAAAAGTCCTGAAGGTGTTCTCAAAATTTCAGTGACCTCAGCAGCCGAAATGTTAAGTGCTTGTGAAGAACACTTCCAAGCGGCGGATATTGTTGTGATGAGCGCTGCTGTCGCAGACTACACTCCCATTAATGTAGCCACTCAAAAAATAAAAAAGAAAGAAAACGAATTCTCTATTGAGCTGAAGAAAACAGTAGATATTTTGGCTACTTTAGGAGCTAAAAAGAATGAGCAACAACTGCTCATTGGATTTGCTTTGGAAACCAATAATGAGCTGGAAAATGCCAAAGATAAATTGATTCGAAAAAACCTAGATTTTATCGTTCTCAATTCGATGCAGGATAAAGGAGCAGGCTTTGCGACCGACACTAATAAGGTTACTATAATTGAACGATCAGGTAATATCCATGAGTTTAGCCTAAAATCGAAAGAGGAAGTTGCCGAAGATATTTGTTCAATTATCGTCAGCCTTTCTTAGGGAAAACTTTTATAAGAAAGCACGCCCGAAATGCTATTCGTACAAATCTACAAGCAGATCTTATAAATTTACAATCCGAAGTTCTTTGGGGTAATAGTTATTGATTCGGTTAGGTAATACCTTCATCCAGCCCAATCGTTGGCCTTTAAACCTTGCTATTGTCCACCCTTGAATACCATCAGCAAATGTATCTGCAACGATATTCTCCTTTCTAAGGTAGTTTCGCGCGTCCTCAAGCGATAAGTCTACCGCATTATACTCTACTGCTAAATAATTACTCAAAGCCAATGCATGGCTCGGTATTAGCTCTTTCCTATTGACCTTTCCGACATTAGTTCCTGCATTCTTGAGATAGAGTACATTTTGAAGATATTTTAAATCGTTTTCGTACATTTTTGGAAAAACATATACATCTTCATGATGAAGAAAGGTGTGCAAACTATCACTATTTGAAATCCAATCATTTAAAATCCCTTTGGGCACATCTGACTTTTCGGGTTTAATTCTTTTTCTATTGAACGTTTCCTGTTCACCAACTTTCTTAAGAACAGCAATAAAAAAACCCTCCCCCCCTAATTTATGTGGATAAAACCGATAGCCGTGTCCGCGATGCTTTACAGAGAATGTATGATCAATTCCCCAATTATCTTCAACGTTTATTTCAACAGATTCGAAATCGCCGCTATCCAATAGCCAATCAACGATGTCTTCATTTTCCTCTGATGAATAAGAACAGGTCGAATAGAACAGATAGCCCCCCTCTTTCAAGGCGGTCAAACTTTCAGCCAAAATACGTTTTTGCCTTTCACTACAAAGTTTCACATTAGCTTCAGACCACTCCTCTATGGCATCAGTATCTTTTCTAAACATACCAGATCCAGAGCAAGGTGCATCGACTACCATTAAATCGAAATATCCAGGAAGACGATTAAAGGCAGCAGGATCGTTATTTGTAGTTACTGTGTTCGCATTTCCCCATTTCATTAAGTTATCTTGCAGGATTGTAACCCTTGTTTTAATAATTTCATTTGCAACCAAGAGTGATTCCGGATGTAAGCTACTGTTTAATAAGGTAGACTTTCCTCCTGGTGCGGCGCATAAATCCAACGCCCGAATACTCGCCTCATGTAACTTCAAACTTCGAATGATATGATCGATGAACATGGAAGAAGCATCTTGTGGATAATATGCTCCAGCATGAAATAATGGATCTAACGTAAACACTGGACGATCCTGAAGATAATAAGCCACATTACACCAGGGAACTTGCCCTGCATTAGGAAACGGACAATCTTCTAATTTATTAGGGTTTAGGCGTATTGCTGTCGCCCGAATACCTTCCTCATGTACTTTTATAAATGCGTCTTTATCAAATAACGGATTCACTCCTAATTTTTTCACTAAAGCATTCGGCAGAAAATTACTCATGTTGTCCTCATAGTTTGCGATAAAATTAAGATAAATAAAAATGAAGTCAAAATAAGTGGTAAATTACAAGAAAGCGTAACTTAGCATTATGAAAGAATTCAAGAAATATGCTATTATTCCTGCAACTCCAGAGGAGCTGTATCTCGCATTAACGACTGAAATTACGGCTCGTCTATGGACAGGTGATCTGGTGTCCATAGACGCCACTGTCAATGGAGAATTCTCTTTATGGGACGGAGCTATTACTGGCCGGTTCTTGGAACTACAACCTTCGACAAAAATTGTACAGGAATGGTATTTTGGAGAAACAGACACTCCGTCTATTGTTACACTAAAACTGCATGAACATAAAAGAGGAACGTCCTTAGAAATTAGACAGACAAATATACCCGATGAAGACTTTGAAAACATCTCCGACGGTTGGGAAGATCCTTATATATCGTCATTAATTGATTTTTATACGGAGGAAGGGTAAACTCCCATCCCCCACAATATCTTTTATTAGGTTATTGGCGTTATAAATGACGCCAATAATCTAGTAAACTAAATATCCCCAGCGATTTCCGCTCCAGCTTTTTTTAATAACCTGACTTCATTGTATCTTTTTATATAATCTAAAAACAATTTGTAGCTATATTTTCGCTCAAGTAAGAATTCCTGTAATATGTTAGGTTCATCTTTTATTAATGCTGATCATGACTTTGGCCCTTTGTTTCACATCATGCCCTAAAATATCTTTCACGACATCATTCAATTCAATTATCTCTCCCGAAGAGCGTTCAATTGCTTATCTACTTAATGTACTCATTTTAGAAAAAGGTTATAATTATACATGCTGTTGCTACAATCCATGTGGCTCGGAGCGCGTAAGAATGGGAACGGAATATGGCAGATGGGCCAGCCCCATCTACGGCCATGGAGGTAGTTAAACGAAAGAAGCCCTTGACTGTTTCCAGCAAGGGCTTCCGTGTAAAAAAAGGCACCGACCTACTCTCCCACCTGTT
>NZ_JAVDTD010000023.1:0-25443 GCF_031455655.1 Sphingobacterium sp. 2149
AAGACTAATTTAAGATACGAAAAAAGGAGCAGAAAACTGTTATTTCCCACTCCTTTTTTTTGCCCAATCTAAAACGGGACTTTTTCAGTGCCCTCACCCAATGCTGTCCCTTTTCCAAAAAATTCAATTTATATTAATCTTCGAGTGCCTTTACGCCGGGAAGCACCTTTCCTTCCATGTATTCCAAAAGAGCACCACCGCCAGTACTGACATAACTTACATCTTCAGTCATACCGAATTTACTTACAGCAGCAGCGGAATCACCACCACCTATCAAAGAAAAAGCTCCGTTCTTCGTTGCTTCCACAACTGCATCAGCCACCGCTTTAGTACCTTTTGCGAAAGTATCAAATTCAAACACACCCATTGGACCATTCCAAAGAACTGTTTTAGAATTTTTGATGATCGACGCAAAGTTTGCTGCAGAATCCTGACCAATATCCAAGCCTTGCAAATCTGCAGGAATTTGATCATTTGGTCCATCATATACATTGGCATCATTCGAGAATGCATCTGCTATCTGCGCATCAGTAGGAATAACTAAGTTTACACCTTTTTCTTTCGCCTTTTGAACAAGCTCATTCGCTAAATCAAGTTTGTCCATCTCAACCAATGACTTACCGATTTCTCCACCTCTGGCTTTAATAAATGTATAGGCCATACCTCCTCCTATAAGAAGATTATCAACTTTATCCAATAGCGCCTCGATCAATTGAATTTTATCTGAAACTTTCGCTCCTCCCATAATTGCAGTAAAAGGTCTAACCGGATTATTCAATACTTTCTCTGCATTTCCAACCTCGGCTGCCATCAGATAACCACTATACTTAGCTGCGGGAAAAAATTGGGCAACAATTGCTGTCGAAGCATGCGCTCTATGTGCCGTACCGAAAGCGTCATTTACATAGACATCACCTAATTTTGACAACTTTTCCGCAAATCCAACATCTCCTTTTTCCTCTTCTTTATAGAAACGAAGGTTTTCGAGCAACAACACCTGACCAGCCTGTAAAGCCGCAGCTTTTTCTACAGCCTCTGTACCGATACAATCATTGGCAAACTGAACATCAGTACCTAAAACCTGAGAAAGATGCGCAACAATATGTTTTAATGAATACTTATCAGTAGGACCGTCTTTTGGCCTTCCTAAATGGGACATCAATATCACGCTTCCACCATCATTCAAAATCTTCTTTATTGTTGGAGCAGCACCCTGGATACGATTATCATCCGTAATATTGAAATTTTCATCCAACGGTACGTTGAAATCAACACGTATCAAGGCCTTTTTACCTGCAAAATTTAAATCGTCTACTGTTTTCATTATGTAACTTTATTGATTTTAGATTAGTCATTTTGTCAAACGACCAGCTAAATATAAAAAAAAGCATTTGCTTTCATCAGAATTATTATTTATTAAGGGCAATTCTTACCTCGGATGGAATTTTCCGTGCCCCAAAGTAAGTATCGCCTGTATTGTTGTACCTCACTAAAAACTTTGGGCAAACGTAGCCTCGCTCATCCAATCTGAACCGCAATTAATGAATTTCAACCGTATAAGGAATTCTAGCCTGCACACCTGTCTGTGCAGTAGCTTTCTTCATCACGTCAAAATAACGGTAGTATTCACCCATTTGTTCTTTTGCTATCCAAATTTGGATTCTTTCTTTCGAATTATTTAATATTGAAGTAAAAGGATCATCTTTTTCCGGATACTGGGACACTCTATAGGTACTCAATTTTGCCTTTTTAGCAGCAGCCTGAATAGCGGCATCCAGATTCCCCAAACGGTCTACCAATTTATTCGTCACCCCCTGGGCTCCAGTCCAAACTCTTCCCTGACCAATACTATCAACATCTGCCACAGACAATTTACGCCCATCAGCGACAACCTTTGTAAAAGTTCCATAAACTTTATCAACTTGCCTCTGGATGATACTTCTTTCCTCTGCTGTCAGCGGCCGATCAAAAGAAGTCATCAAGTCGGCAAACCTGCCCGTTTTTACGCCATCGTAATGTACTCCGATTTTATTGTTCATCAGATTCTGAAAATTTGGAATCACACCAAATACGCCGATAGACCCAGTAATTGTGGTGGGTTCAGCAAATATTGAGTCCGCAGCTGCCGAGATGTAATATCCTCCTGAAGCAGCCAAATCGCCCATCGATACGATAACAGGCTTTACTTTCTTGGTCAAAATAACTTCTCGCCAAATAATATCTGAAGCTAAAGCAGACCCTCCCGGTGAATTGACACGCAAAACAACCGCCTTAACAGCATCATCTTCTCTTAGTTTCCGAAGTTCCCGGGAAAATTTGTCACCTCCGATTTCGCCGGCCGCGGCTCCCTCACCGTCCACAATTTCTCCAGCAGCATAGAGTACTGCAATTTCAGAACCGCTGGTATCTTCTTTCGTTTTCTTATTATAATCCAATAAAGAAACGAAAGATATATCATCTTTTTCCGAAATCTTCAAACGCTTTCTTAAGTCCGACAAAAGCTCATCTTTATACAGCTTAGCGTCTGCAAGCTTATATCTTACTGCATCATCCGCATCCCGAACCCGATAGTCATTTGCTATTGCCCGTAATGAATCTGAAGAAATTTTTCTGCTTGCCGCTATTTCATCAATAAAAGTAGTATATATACTACCTAAATAAGAGGTTACCTGCAAACGGTTGGGGTCACTCATTTTATTCAAAAAGTAAGGTTCAACAGCACTCTTAAAGGTGCCTACCTTAACAATTTGCATCTCTACACCAACCTTGTCCAGCAAGTCCTTATAAAACATCGTAGAACTTGCCAAACCTCTAAAATCGATCGACCCCTGTGGGTTAACATACACTTTGTCAGCCGTACTTGCTACATAATAAGCCTTTTGATCATACTCGGTATTGTACGCAACTACAAATTTTCCTGTTTTCTTAAAGGCTAAAAGCTCGTCTCTTATTTCCTTTAAACTTGCAAAACCTACGCCGATATGACTCGCATCTAAATAAATACCCTTAATGTTTCCATCTGTAGCCGCATATTTGATCCTTGCCAAAATATCATCTAGTCCAATATTTCTGGTCGAATAACCGGGAAGATTGAGACTTCCAAGCGGATTGGCTTCACTTCTTTCGGTAATATCATAATCAAAAGAAAGGTATAAAACCGAGTTACTCTTCACTACAATCTCCTGATCAGAGGATGCCGAGCTGATAATCGCTCCAATAATTCCCATCAAAACAATAAACAAAACAACAAAAGAGATCACAATCCCTGTAATTGTTGCCAGTACATACTTAAAAAATGATTTCATATTTTGTAATTATATCCGATTAAGAACAATTCTACCAATCGAACGCGCTATTTTCCATTAAAGGTAATGCAATATTTTTTATTCACACAGTCTTTTATTTCATCTACATCATATTTTCTTCGCAAAGTGAGCTGACTCGCTAACAAAAATTTGCATAAACAGATGGAATTAATAGGTAAACTTCATCATTAAATCCCTCAAAAGCTTATTTTAGCAGTATGAATAAGATATATATCCTATTGGGCACCAATCTAGGGGATCGCTTTCAGCAGCTTAATTTAGCGAGAAAGCAGCTCGAGAAACATGCTGGAGAGATAATTGAAGCGTCGTCAATTTATGAAACTGCTGCCTGGGGAGTGAAAGACCAACCAGCTTTTTTAAATCAGGTTATCTTGGTAGCATCCAAATTACCGCCCTTAGCTTGCTTAAAACTAACACAGCATATCGAACAGGAACTAGGACGCGTGCGTAAAGAAAAGTGGGGCGAAAGAGTTATTGACATCGACCTACTCTACTTCAACCAAGAAATCATCGACCTACCATCCCTTCAGATTCCACACCCCTACATTGCCCAACGTAGGTTCACACTCGAACCGTTGGCGGAAATAGCCCCAGACTATGTTCACCCTGTTTACAAAAAAAATAATGTATATTTATTGGATAAATGCAAAGACGATTTACCTGTAAAGAAAACAAGCAACGATGAACCATCTCGACATTGAACTGATCAGCCTAAACATGTTCGACAATCAAGAATTAATTAAACAATTTGTATCAATGTACCTTATTCAAACACCTGTCGATCTCGATAAACTCCGCCAGGCACTAGCTGAAGGTAACCTGCAGAAAATTGGCGATGCCGCCCATCATATCAAACCGACAATGGACTATATAGGTGCTTTTCATCTGAAAGAAAAATTTGAAGAATTGGAGAGCCACGCAAAAAACAAGGAATCTTTAGAGATACTGCGGGCAACTTTCTGTATCATCGATATCGAGATGAAGGAACTCCTTTTTGAATTGGAACAATATGAAAAAACGATCTAAGCCAGATCGTTTTTTTTATTGAAATGCAATGCAGATAAGATGAAATACAAAATAAGAATAATGGGAAGAGCCATAAATTGACCAATCATAAAAAAGATCAAAGTCAAGATCAGAAATATAAAACGGTATTTATTTGCTTTCCATTCAATCGAACTAAATTTCATCGAAAACAACCTAATTTCACTCACCAACAGATAACTTGTTAAAAGAACACTACTGATTAAAATCAACGGATTTAAAACAAATTGGGGATAGGTGTCAGCAATATAAGGAAGTGAGAGAACATAAAATGTATTCATTGGTGTATTGAGACCGATGAAATCAGAGGTTTGGCGCTCATCTAGATTGAACTTGGCTAAACGCAAAGCCGAGAAAACTGTAATAATAAATCCCAAATAAGGATATAAAGAGCCATCAGGAAATACCTTTGACAACAAAGTAAACATGATTGTTCCAGGTAAAAAGCCAAAACTAACCATATCGGCCAACGAGTCAAGTTCCTTCCCAATCGGCGATTTAACATGAAGAAGACGCGCCACCATTCCGTCAAAAAAATCAAATACCCCCGACGCGAACACACAGATGGTAACAATTTTAATATTACCTTGTAATGCCATTAATACAGCGATACACCCGCTAAATAAATTTAGACAAGTTAGCAAATTAGGAATATGTTTTTTCATGTACAGGATCTACTTTATAAAAAAAAGCCATCATTTTTAATCAAATGATGGCTAAAATATCAAAATTTGATGGAATTATCCATTCATACTGATCAAAAATTCTTCATTCGATTTAGTTCCACGCAATTGTCCTTGTAAAAATTCCATGGCCTCAGTAGAATTCATATCGGATAAATGGTTACGAAGTACCCAAATACGTTGCAATGTTTCTTTGTCGGTCAACAAATCATCGCGACGCGTACTGGATGCTGTAATATCGATTGCCGGGAAGATACGTTTGTTTGCCAATTTACGATCCAGCTGTAATTCCATATTACCCGTACCTTTGAATTCCTCAAAAATAACTTCATCCATTTTAGATCCTGTATCTGTCAATGCAGTAGCTAAAATAGTCAATGAACCACCGTTTTCGATATTTCTAGCAGCACCAAAGAAACGTTTTGGCTTATGTAGCGCATTGGCATCCACACCCCCTGACAAAATCTTACCTGATGCAGGAGCAACCGTATTGTAGGCCCGCGCTAATCTTGTTATAGAGTCTAGTAAAATCACAACATCGTGTCCGCACTCTACCATACGTTTTGCTTTTTCAAGCACGATATTCGCAATTTTTACATGGCGGTCAGCCGGTTCATCAAATGTTGAAGAAACAACTTCAGCACGGACGCTTCTTGCCATATCGGTAACCTCCTCGGGGCGTTCATCGATTAGTAAAATAATCAGATAAACTTCCGGATGATTTTTTGCTATAGCATTCGCAACCTCTTTCAACAAGTTCGTTTTACCAGTTTTTGGCTGCGCAACGATTAATCCACGTTGCCCCTTACCGATAGGCGTAAATAAATCCATTATACGCGTAGAATAATTTCCAACGCCCATATCCAAATTTAAACGCTCATCTGGGAATAATGGTGTCAAATAATCAAATGGTACACGATCACGTACCTCTGCAGGATTTTGTCCATTGATAGCCTCTACTCTGACCAAAGGAAAATATTTTTCCCCCTCTTTAGGAGGACGGATACAACCACGAACAGTATCACCCGTTTTCAGACCAAATAATTTGATTTGAGATTGTGATACATAAATATCATCAGGAGATGTCAAATAATTATAGTCTGAAGAACGTAAGAAGCCATAACCATCAGGCATGATTTCCAATACCCCCTCATTAACAATTACATTGTCGAAATCTGTACTTGAAGAAGTGCTTTCTGCTTTAGGAGTTTGAATGGTTTTTTCAGGTTGGGCACCTTTATCTGCTGCTGCTGTATCCTCGGCTGCAACGGGGGTTTCTTCATGCTCAGAAACTTCACGTTTCCTCACCGTAACAGGTTCCGCAGTTTTAATGGTCCGCACACGTTTACGTGTACGTTCAGCATGTTCCTGACTATCTTCCTCTACTTTTGATAATTTATCAGCTGAAGCTGGAGCGGCTTCCTCTTCTGCGCCAGTATTACTAATTCTTTCGATTAATTCTTGTTTACGCAATTTATCAGCATCTGCGATACCGATCAACTTAGCAATCTCGCGCAATTCTGATACGAGTTTAGCGTTTAATTCGTTAATATCCATTAATGTGTTGTGTATGATTTTTGGATTTTCTTTTTGAGCTTTATTCTGAATTCTGATTACACTTAATCGAGTTTCCAAGATTAAGTGAGATGAAGAACTTAATGATTTCTTTTAAATCCGAAGCGGATTAAATATTGAGAACCTTGACAAAGAAAAAAACAAATTTTGTTATTTCAAAATATTTCAAAAAAAATATTTACTATTGTAGCTAGTAAAACGATTTAACAACATTTTTAGATTGAATTTATATTTTTTTTCATAAGTTCGTACCTTTCAAAATTTAAGTTTTTAGATCCCTTATATGGAACAGCAACAAACTAAAACCAATTACCCCGCGCTTTACACACTAATTATTGTGTTTTTCTTCTGGGGGTTCATTGCGGCAGGGAACAGTGTTTTTATACCGTTCTGCAAAAATTACTTTCATTTAGATCAGTTTCAATCCCAGCTGATTGACTTTGCTTTTTATACAGCCTATTACATCGGTGCATTGCTACTATTTATTTTCAGTTCAATCGGTGGAAAAGATCTGGTTGGCAAATGGGGATATAAAAAGAGTATCGTTTATGGCTTACTTTTCTCAGCTTTAGGTGCTGCAGCCATGATCGTCGCTGTCGAAGTGAACCTATATGTTGGTATGTTGTTGGGTCTCTTCGTCGTTGCCCTCGGTTTTTCATTACAACAGACCGCGGCAAATCCATTTGCAGTTTTACTGGGTGATCCAAAGACCGGAGCTTCGCGCGTCAACCTCGGTGGAGGTATTAACTCTTTCGGTACAACAATAGGCCCACTTGTTATCGGATTTTCATTATTCGGAACTTTTGAACCTATTTCTGACTCCGAAATTGCCAACCTTCCGTTAAATAAAGTAGTCTATCTTTATATAGGCGTTGGCCTGCTGTTTATTTTAGCTGCAGCGCTATTTAATTTCAGTAAAAAAGTTCCTGCTGGGATTAGCGACGAGCCAATGGAAAAAGCAAACAAAGCTTTACGTACATTGATTATTATGACCATTTTGCTCTTCGGTATGTTCACACCCGTTTTTTTAAGCTATAAAAGTGATCTAGCCTTAGAAGTAGAGCAATTGCACAAGCAAGTTTCGAGTTTAACGGATCCCGTTCAGATCGATCAACTCAAATCACAGATTAAAGAAATCGCCAAACCTCTTGAAACACAACGTATGCTCTGGCTAGCAGGCGCTTTGGTTGTTGTCATTGGCGGTTTGTTATTCTCTAATAAAAGTGCCCAAAAGAATCCAGAAGGTTGGGGTGCGATGAAATACCCTCAATTGGCTTTAGGTATGCTTGCCTTGTTTATCTATGTCGGTATCGAAGTAGCCATTGGTAGTAACCTAGGCGAATTATTAACCCTGAAAGAATTTGGACATTTGCAATCATCACAAATTACACCTTATGTATCCATGTACTGGGGGAGTATGATGATCGGCCGATGGGCAGGCGCAATAACTGCGTTTAACTTAACTAAAACCACCAAAAACGGTTTGTTAATTATCGTTCCACTCATTGCCTTCTCTATTATTATTGGAGTTAATACACTCGCTGGATTTGAAATGTCACACCTCTATTATTATGTCGTTTGTATTATTCTTCAAATTGTAGCATTCTACCTAAGTAAAGAGAAACCTGCTCGTACATTGATTATCTTCGGATTATTCGGAATTATTGCGATGTTGGTTGGCTTGTTCTCATCGGGTACAATCGCTATCTATGCCTTTTTATCAGGAGGTCTTGCTTGTTCAATTATGTGGTCTTCCATTTTCAGTTTATCCATTGTTGGTTTGGGTAAATACACCGCACAAGGCTCAGCGTTCCTTGTTATGATGATTCTTGGGGGCGGTGTTCTTCCTCCGATCCAAGGAAAACTAGCAGATATTATCGGTATCCACAATTCGTATATTCTACCATTGATCGGATTCTGCTATGTTGTTTTCTTTGCAATATTTGTGAAGGGAATATTAACAAAACAAGGAATCAACATTGACGAAATAGAGGCTGAAGGAGGACATTAACAGCCCTCACTAATTGTAAATAGTACACTATTTAAACAATTTTATTACACAGTACAAAAACAGGCTTAGCGATATTGCTAAGCCTGTTTTTTTATATACTGGCTAAATCACAAAAATTTATTTTTTGAAAAATCAATGGATAAATTATGATATTTAAAATTAAAAAATGTATTTTCGGGGAATTGATTAATGATTGATTACTCATTTTATAACGATAAACACAATTAAAACTACTCAATAATGATAATCATTGCTGACGGGGGATCAACAAAAACAAACTGGTGTTTGTTAGACGATTCGAATAAAAAAATCTACTTCAATACAGAAGGGTATAATCCTTATTTTGTTGATAGTGAATACATTGTAAACTCCCTAAAAAAAGGACTACCGCAAGATTTGCCTTTTGAAAAAATCTCGGAAGTAAACTATTATGGTGCCGGAGTCCACAACAAGGAAAAAGCACAAATCGTAGTTGACGCCTTGAAAGAAGTATTTACAACAGCTGAAGTTGAAGTAGGACATGATCTTCTTGCGGCAGCAAGGGCATTATTAGGAACTCAAGCCGGGTTTGCTGCGATACTAGGAACAGGAACAAACTCCTGCCTTTACGATGGCAAAGAAATCACATTGAACATCGACTCCGGTGCTTATATTTTAGGTGATGAAGGTTCTGGTAGTTATATCGGTAAAAAATTACTAGCGGATTATGTTCGTAATTTAATGCCCAAAGATGTTAAGGAAGTATTCTATAACACGTATAAAATGACAAAAGACGAAATTATGGATGCGGTTTATACCAAGCCTATGCCTAATCGTTTCTGTGCTAGTTTTAGCAAATTCGTTTATGACAATAATGTCAATATCGAATACACGCGCAATATCGTCGATGAAGCTTTTGAAGCTTTTTTCAGAAACCTTGTCAGCAAATACCCGAATTATCAGAGCTATACTTTCAACTGTATAGGTTCAGTAGGCTATAATTTCAGAAATGTATTGGCTGAAAAAGCTGAACAATATGGAATGAAAGTAGGTAAAATCTTACGCTCCCCGATCGACGACTTGGTACAATTTCACATTGATAGAGCGGCAGCTACTGCCAAATAAAAGAATAATAATCTTTAACATAGTTAAAAGGTATCCAATTTGTATTGGATACCTTTTTTAGTATAGCATACCACTGTCTCCAACTCCCTTAACTACCCCAATAGCTCATACTTGTGGCTAGTATTAATTTCCAATTAACTATTTAAACCTTTTTACAAGATATTTTAACGATTTAATAACGGGAATTTCATCGGTACAAAATAAATGTATCTTTCTTTTGTAATAGAAGATAATAGATTTATCGAATGAAATTATTGTGGTTCAACTCAGGTTGAGTCATCTTTCTAAACAGAGATAAATAAAATAATTTATTGCAAATGAAAAGAAGCCTTGACATACTTGTAATCTCAGATTTACACCTAGGTACCTACGGCAGTAGAGCAAAAGAACTTTTACTTTACTTGGAGTCAGTATCTCCTAAAATATTGATATTGAACGGCGATATCGTAGACATTTGGCAATTTAAAAAAAGCTACTTTCCACAAGAACATCTCAAAGTCATCAAAAAAATTATTGACATGAGCTCTTCAGGTACAGAAGTACATTACATCACGGGCAACCATGATGAAATGTTGCGCAAGTTTACAGACCTAAAATTAGGTAATATCAAGCTGAGCAATAAACTACTTCTCTCCCTCAATAACCAAAAAGTGTGGATCTTTCATGGAGATGTTTTTGACGCTTCCATTCATCATTCTAAATGGTTGGCAAAACTGGGTGGATGGGGTTATGATAAACTTATACAGCTCAATAACATTATTAATTACTGTCTGGACAAAATGGGTAAGGAGAAATTCTCCCTATCAAAAAAAATTAAAAACTCTGTTAAAAAGGCGGTCAAATATATATCGGATTTTGAACATACAGCAACCGAGTTAGCCATAGAAAAAAACTACGATTTCGTCATCTGTGGACACATACATCAACCTCAAATCAAAGAAGTCATTACCCGAAAAGGAACCTGTACGTATATGAATTCCGGTGATTGGATTGAAAACCTCAGTAGTTTAGAATATAAAAATGGTGAATGGAAATTGTTCTATTTTGAAGAAAACAAAGAACAAATCCTTAAAAACAAAATCATCGACATTCCCCTATTCAGTTTGGAAGATCTTAAAAAAATTGTCATATCCTCATAGATACAAAGACATTAAATCTGAAAAGGCAGCATAATAAAACAAAAAGCCGAGTTAGCTCGGCTTTTTTGACTTTAAAGCTCAACTGTCGTACCGATTTCAGGTAATGACAGTGATATATCCGCATTTTGGAATTTATCCAACGCTTGTTGTTTATCGATAGTGATTGGCGGAAACGAATCGTAATGGATTCCGATTACCCGGGCGCAGTTTACAAATTCAGCCGCTTTGACTGCATCATCCACGTCCATAGTGTAATGGCCTCCTATCGGTAAAAAGGCCCAATCGAGATTCATTTCAGCCAATAATTTCATTTCCATGGTTAAAGCCGTATCCCCTGCAAAATAAATTCGTTTGCCTTTTATATTGAAAACAAAACCTACTGGAAACCCTCCGTATCGACCGTCAGGTGTACTATTGGTATGCGCAGCATAGACCATCTTTACCGAACCAAATGGCAGCTGAACAGTTCCACCCAAGTTAAACTCGATGACTTTATCATCGGGGACTCCCTGTCTGCGGACCCAGTCTGCGGTTTCAACAATCGCTAGAACAGTAGCATTACTATTTTTTTGAACCGTAGCCATATCGGCTACGTGATCCTGGTGTCCGTGGCTTAAAAAGATATAATCTGGTTTAATCGCATTGACGTCGATTTCTTTTGCCAGTGGATTGTAGGTGACAAATGGATCCATAAGTACCTTTATCCCGTCAAAATCAAATTCCACGCAAGACTGTCCGTAATATGTCGCTTTCATGATGATCACCTTATTGATTAAATAATCCGCCCAGTCCTCCCAACATATCCTTACTCGCTGCCTGCATTTCAGCCTGGCTGATATTCTCAGCTTGAACAATAGCCTTATTCAAAGCAACCACAAGTAATTCTTCCAGTTCTTCCTTATCCGCGTTTGATAAAAATACAGGATCGATGATCACCTCTTTTATCTCTTTATTTGCTGTCGCCACCACACGGATTAATCCACCTTCCGCCTCACCGGAAACAGAAATTGAATCCAGTCTTTTCTTGATCTCCTCTGCCTTTTGTTGGGCCTCAAATAATTTGTCAAACATATTTTATAGCATTTATTTTATGCCAATTTACAAAAATATGTGTATACCTACTATGGCTAATTTACTTTCTTCAATACTCCCCCTTTTTTCTGAAATTGGCTTTTTTCAGAAATTGGCTGTTCTTATTGGTTAGAAAGAACCTTCTGTTCGCTTTCATCGCTCTCGATGTCTACGAAGTCGTGAAGGTTTTGTATTTTTGCAGTATGCAAAGCAATCAAGAAAAACTTGTCGCCCATATTTTGGACCAGCTGAACCTAAATTCAGCAGCTATTCCAGCGGAAACTTATAACAAATTACTTTCAGTTCAGCCTCAAATCGTGGATATCGATGATATGATAACTTATGTCAAAGGCATCGGCAATGATCTCAATGCTAGTGATAAAACCGCTGAATTCATTGAAAAAATTGAAGATGAAGCGAATATCCTCATCCATAAACTTAAGTTTATCTCAGCTACTGACAGGCCTAAAGTCTTGGTGGTAGATCAGATCGAACCTCTTGAAATTAACCGTTCTGCTTATCTACATGAAGCCATAAAAATTGCAGGCGGTATGCCAGTGACGACTGAAAATGAAGCCGACAAAATCATTGTCATTGGCCATGGCGAACAAACATTTATCCAGCTACCTAAATTGTTGAATACGCCAGCTATCACTTCATCCAAAGCTATCGAGCTCGATCAGATCTTTATTATGACCGACAAGCAATTTGCACAGATTCCGGGATACAATTATTTAAAGGAACTCGAATCATTAGCCGAAATTCTCCAGCCCAAATACTTTGTATATGGTCATGAAGGAAATGATTGGTTACAATTTCAACTAAGCTAATGAACCTGAAATATAGACACAAAAAAACAGCTCCGATAATGTGAGAGCTGTTTTTCTAATGTTTTGATATTTTAGTTATATCTTCTGCAATATTTTAGTTATATCTTCTGCGCAGGACATCGTATAATTTTTCAACAGTATTTGGTTTATCCGCCCACTTATTTTTAATCGCATAATTTGTTTGTAAAAACGCGTCGGCTTCCGCATAGCTTGTAAATCTATTTAATAATTCAATTGCCTCGCTATAAGCCAAGCTATAGCCATTAAACAAATCCTTAATAAACAAAAGTTTATCATTTAAGCTTATACCTGTTTTAATATCCGTGAGTTTATCATTACTTCCAGATTGATTTACCTGATAGACGCGGTTTTGCACTCCCGCTTGTTTCTGCTGAGAGATGATTTCATTTAACGTTAATGGTCGAGCAGGAACTTCCTCAGCTACAGTGTTGATTTCTTCCTGAATAAAAACTTCCTTGGGCTGCTCAATAATGACTTCTTTGGGTTCTTCAACCACTTCCTTAACAAAGACATTTGCTTCTTCTATGTGTGAGTTTGCTTCCTTTTCGACCTGATAAGGCGGCTCATCCACCTGAGATCCTGTAACACGAGAATCTACAGATTCAACGGCAACAGGATTAGATACCTCCGGTTTCAATGGTTCTCTTTCGTAAGTTACTGGTCTCTCTCTCTCTTCCACCACATTATCTTCTTTCACGGATTTAAGATCTTCAACCTCCTGGATCTCCTGAACTACTTTTGCGGGCTGCTCAGCGACAAATTGCTGCGCCGTTGTTCTAAGGGTAGAAGGCGGTGT
This sequence comes from Sphingobacterium sp. 2149, assembly GCF_031455655.1. Classification (NCBI taxonomy): domain Bacteria; kingdom Pseudomonadati; phylum Bacteroidota; class Sphingobacteriia; order Sphingobacteriales; family Sphingobacteriaceae; genus Sphingobacterium; species Sphingobacterium sp. 2149. The sequence goes on from NZ_JAVDTD010000023.1 coordinate 13,601, forward strand.
GAAATAATCGTTGAATGCAATCTTCTTACTTTCCAATGCAACTGAATTTAATGGAGGCTGCGATTGATTTTCACGAAGGACAGTCTTTGTCTTGAGTAGCGTTATATAGGCTGTCACAGTTTGTGCCTTAGCCTCCAATAGGACTAATTCATTAATTTCGGACAAATCATCTTGTTCTGACAAGGTCAAATACTGTCCATTTAAATCCTGTAATAAATCACCTATCTTATTAAAAATTTCTTCCTGAGTACCCATAATTATATTTGAAATTACCAATTAATCATTTATCATACCTATACCCTCAACTAACCTAAAAGTGGAAAACTCAAACCTTTGATTTATAAATATTTGGATTTACATTCACTTTTTTGCTACCCAAATTTAATATTTAATTCTGATATTAGCAGCGTCAAAAACAGAATATAGTAGCAGGTTATTATACGAATATCACCTTATTTGTAGACCTCACGACAAAATTAAATTAATCAAATGCTTTTTTCCGAACATAATTTGGCTTTGCGCCCCGCTCAATATGGTAGCATTGAAATTATCTGCGGTTCCATGTTTTCAGGCAAAACAGAAGAATTGATTCGCAGACTAAAACGAGCGCAGTATGCACGTCTGAATGTTGAAATATTTAAACCATCCGTTGACAAGCGATACGACGAGAAATTAGTCGTTTCACACGATAGTAACAGCATACCATCAACCCCTGTCGATCATTCTTCCGCCATCCTACTCTTAAGTTCATCCACTAAAGTGGTCGGAATCGATGAGGCGCAATTCTTCGATGACGGTTTGACAGAGGTATGTGTCAAATTGGCAAACAGTGGTGTTAGAGTAATTGTGGCAGGACTGGATATGGATTATCAAGGAAAGCCGTTTGGGCCAATTCCACATCTTATGGCGGTAGCCGAACATGTGACAAAAGTGCACGCGGTGTGCATGCAATGCGGGGCTCCGGCAAATTATTCTTATCGCCTGACCAATGAGACAGCAACAGTACTTTTAGGTGAAAAAGAGGCCTACGAACCTCGGTGCAGACATTGTTATTTTAATTTGACTAAGTGATTTTGAGAAGCATTCAATAAAAATCTGCCAAAAAATATACAAATACAGTTTGGCATAAAATTTGAAATATACTTTACAAATAGAAGATTAACGCTTTAAATAGCGACAAAATACTTTTCATAATTTAGGTTTATAATTGGTTAGTTAGCAGCTCCTTGCCCATCAAGGAGCTGCTCTTTTTTATCGCCTACACAAATAGTTAGGGCTGAACGCTATAGTTTATTACCTTCCGTCCAATATTCCCAGTTTGGTCCATCCCTTCAACAATTACTTTATAATTTCCATTTCCGTCGGCATTATAAAATTGAATCGCAGCCTCTCCTGTTTCTGTTATGGAGACTTTCGGATTCCAGTAAATAGTGGTTCTCAAATCATTTACAGCCTTTCTTTCTGGAGTATCATACTTGGGAACGTAGAATTTTCTTTCTTTGATATAGCCCAAAGGATACATATCGATAACGTTTGATTTAGGTAACATACTTTCAATCTCACTCAACGACATCCGTGGCTTTTTAGCTTCAACTTTCTTCGTATAGATGGAAACAACACCATTATTCTGATACATTCTGGAGACTGTGCCCAATTCATCGCGCAAGAAAATTTCGATACCTTCGATATCTGCCACATTGATACTATTCAGGCCCGGTTCATCAATAGCCATACCATTTAGAAAGAATTGGACAGGTGTACGCCCACCTGCATTGTAATCGCGAGAAACATAATACTTCAAAGTCTGCGGATCATAGGTAATACCTGTTAACACCGTTTGGAGGCACATCGTTAATACATTACACCCTGTCAAACGCTCAGGTTCAATACGATGCTCAGGCATCGATAATCCCGAAATAGAAGGAAAATCTTTATTTGTGATTACCTTTTTCACTACGGCTGTCACTTCAACTTCATCCAGCAAGATGGATTTTCGGTATTCTTTTCGGCTATTGGCGAAATAAGGCGCAAAAGCCTGATCTATATTAGGTATGAAATAGCTCTTATACCCATTGTTCTTATCGATCTCAGGATAAAAGCTCTGATCCATATTGATAACCAAACTCCTGTAATTGTCATTGGATCGGGCATTTACCGTTACTTTGGATGAATCTGGAAAGACCAGATCCTTAAATGTGAATCGTCCATTTTGATCCGTGTACACATCCTTTTTAATGTTACGGGAAGGAACCGATAAAAGCAAGCCTCCATTTGGATAAGGACGCCCTGTGTTCATCCGAAGAGTGCCTGACAATTCTATACCTTGCTCAGGGAGAAAACTAATCTGCGGTAACTTCTCCGAAATAAGCGATGGATAATCAAATCGACGATAACCCTGTGTCATTAATAACGCATCCAGCGCTTTGTCACGATTGGGATTTTTTTCATCGAAATAGGCGTTTGGATTCTCCACATTCCCTTTCAGGTCGGAAGTTAGTAAAAAGTTACTCACGATAGAAAGATCCGCCTGATCATTATAGGGAACTTTAGACTCATCGATTACAGATACCGAGTAGCTTCCTGGAAATTTCTGTCCATTGTTGTCCACCGCAAGTTTAAGATTTACGAAGTCTTTGGCCTTATAACTTTGCTTATCGCTTGTGACTTGGATATTTAAAAGCTTTTCGCTCTGAACAAATGCCAGACGCTCGCTGATAGGATTTCCCTCTGGGCTCAATAAAGTTACTTGGACAATACCATTTGGTAAACGTTCTTTCGGAATATTAACTAACGCTGAGGAAGATTTTAAATTCACTTGCGCACCAAAACAAAGGTGTCCATTGGACTGAACCAAAACATAATAAGATTGACTTTGGTTTTTTGAGAAATTTTCTTCACTGGTCACCACGGCGAACTCAGCATTCGTGGCATCCTGCTTCACAAAAACGACATTTGCTTTATCAGTAACGACGGCGGGCAATTTATATGTGCGTTCTTGTCCATTGTCAAACTTTATCACTGCCTGATACTTTTCTCCAGCAAGAGGTAACAGCGAGAAATAACCCATTCCGGTTCCAAAGTCCTCAATCTCAGCAACGGACTTGCCCTTTGAATCCAGAATATTGCCTTTAACCTTTAGCCCTTTGCCATCCGATCCAACTGCTTTAAATGCGACCTTTTTAGCCAGGCCTGCGATCAGATCTCCTCCTTCAGGAAAGAACTGTACGTCGGCATCCCATAAGGCATTTTTGAGTAAGAAAGAACTAGACAGCGGCTTTTCATTTTTATTTTCCTGAATACTAATTTTCAATTGTCCCTTTTCCAAATTCGACTTTTCCTTAGCAGACAGATTTATAGTTACTTTCCCCAATCCGTCAGTCTCACCTTTACCCTTGTCATACGTTTCCCAGCCCGATACAAACTCCCAATTAATTTTTGAATTGATCATCGGTTTTCCCGTTCGATCACGAAACTGGATGACAGCCTGCGTCTTATTGCCACCAATGTTATTTTGAAATTCAATATTCGTAATCAATTTCTTATTAATTACGTCACCAATGGGAATTACTTTATTAAAGAAGTAAGCATTATCAAAATTAGCCATCCATTTCGTATAGCCTCTAAACCGATAATTGTCCTGAACCATAAATTGAGGATCAAGCACAATCTGCCCATTTCCTACCCCTTTATCCAATGGAATCCGAAGAGTCTGGATAAGGGAATCACGGCTATTCAGCACCTCCACGTAGGCTATTTTACTCGGCTCATATTCAGGCAAATTGCGAGATAAATAGGTGGAAAACCAAAGGGTATCCCCTACAGCATAATATGGCTTATCGAAATGTAAATGTACCTTTTCAACGGGGTACACTTGAAAATATTTTTGAACTCGTTCTACGATCGTATTAATAGGTAGTGTAGGTGCGGTCTGCGCATACGCCGTCCCTATTCCTAATAGTCCTATCGATAAAGTCAATAGTTTTATGTGCTTCATGGAAAGTCTTAGAATAAAAAATGAATAGCTAAATATATTCAATTTTAGGCAAAGACCAACCCCAATAGGTCATTTTTAACATTTATTATATCTGGTATTGGAACCATGAGCCCCTTTCAAACGTCATTAAAGCAAAGGAGCCAATAGTCTGCAGATAGAATCGACCCCCCTTTTCCAACGGCTTCGTTGCATCCAACTTCGAATTGTAATCAGATCTGAAAATTCAATATCAGCCAAAAACTGTGCATTCAGACGATCACAGAGTGCTTTATCCGAGATAATTCCTGAAATCTCAAAATTGATATAAAAACTCCTGATATCCAGGTTTGTCGTACCAATATAGGCCAGCTTCCCATCAATACAGATCGTTTTAGCATGGAGAAACCCTTTTTTATAAAGGTAAACATTCACTCCCCTTTCCAGTAGCGGTTTGATAAATGAAAAAGAAGCATGTTGTACGAAATACGAATCAGACTGAGCCGGCAACATCAAATCCACACGAACACCCGACGAAACCGCCAACATTAAAGCAGTGGTCAATTGATCGCTTGGAATAAAATAAGGAGTACACAACTGTACATACTCTTTAGCTTCATTTATACCTGCGATAATAGCTTCCATATTGAATGGTGCTGGCGATCCAGGATCACTCGCCGTAAACCCTACTCCACTGGCATCTTCATGATTTAATGGAAATCGATTTAAATAACCCCGCCCGAGTTCAAAAGACTCCGCTTCCGTCTGATTCCAGCTATTCCAAAACTGGATCTGTAATGTATTTACTGCTGCGCCGATCACCATCATCGCCGTATCCCGCCAGTAAACCTCATTCTTTCCGTTATTGATATATCGGTCCGAAATATTGATCCCACCGACAAAGCCGATTTTACCATCAATAACCACGATCTTACGGTGATTTCTGTAGTTACTGTTTGCCAAGGAACTAAAAGTAACGGGAAGAAAGGCTTGAAATTCAAAATCAGGTTTATTTCGTCGCAAATATTTTATTACATCCGGCGCACCAAAACTGTCTAATATCAGACGCACAGTGACACCAGCTTTTGCTTTCTCTTCTAAAATATGTAAAATTTCACGGCCTATTTCGTCCATTTCCCAGATGTAATATTCCATATGGATAGAATGCTCGGCTGCTTTAAGCCGGTCGATAAGTACAGGAAATTTTTCTTCGCCATTGATAAAGAGCGTCACCTCGTTATTCAGGGAAAAGGTAGATATTTTTTGGTTTTTGAGGTATAGATACACCATAGCCAAACTTCCAATGCGTTCATTTAACGTATCGATATGTTCCTCCATAATTTCAGACTCCTTACGCCAAGCGTCCAATAGTTTTTTGGACTGCTCACGGTATACCCGTTTCATTCTTTTGACCTTTTTAAATTTTTGTCCAAAGAAATAGTAACTGAGTAAACCAATGCCGGGCAAGAACACAATGACCATAATCCAGGCAATCGTTTTGGATGGATTACGGTTTTCGATCAAGATGGTCCCGATTACACCAATGTAAAGAATCAGTAAAGGGATCCAGTAATATTGTAATACTATTTGTAAGATATGATGAAGTACCTCCATTTTGTATGCTAAGGGTTTGACCAAATATAATATTTAGTACCGACATATTGTTGTCGTCAAACACAGTTTATTGCACCCTCAACATGAATAAATGGACTTAAATAGGGAATATCTAAATTGGCACCACGAAGTACAAACCATATTCCCAACAAGAAATATAGAAAAGGTACCCATTTTGAAAATCCAATTTTGAAGGATCGGGAAAAATTGCCAAGAAAAGAAAAGAGAAACAACAACGGTATAGTTCCCAAACCAAAACATACCATAAAGAAAAAACTTTGGAGTGGACTATCCGCGTTGATGGAAGACATGAGTGCCATATAGACCATGCCACAGGGTAATAATCCATTCAACACACCGGCTATAAAGCTTCCCCCTGGCTTATACAACCACTTCGACAACAACCGTACAATAGGTTGCACAGCTTTGGTCTGCCAGCTCGCGATCGTTTTGTTGTGCTTACCGACTAGCTGAAATAAAGCAATTCCTATCAGTATAATTCCTGTAACCCAGCTCAAGGTACGCTGCCAGCCTTGAATTTGTGCAAATGTCCCTATCGTACCGAGTAAAAGCCCCAAACAACCATAGGTCAGTACCCTACCGGATTGATATAATATCTTATTTAGGAAAACTTTCCACCCCAAACCCTGCCTCCCTTCTATGGCGAAAATCAATGGGCCACACATTACCGCACAATGTATACTGCCAAACAATCCCATGAAAAAAGCAAAATAAGTATAGCTCATTTCCTTATACTAAAATAAAATATGCTCTTCAAATAGAAAATCTTTACCCACACTTTTCCAATCAATATAAAGGTTCCACATTCCTTTATCGAACGTGGAGATCGGAATGGTATATAGATTACCTGTCGTCTGAAACGGTAATTCTTTATCCAATCGATTATCAGAAGGCTTTCGAAAAACCAATTTCCCTTTATTTTCTTTAGAGACAAAATGAATGTACAAGGTGTCTTTCCTGATTTCGACAGTCGGAGATTCCTTCATAGTCAATACATTCTGCTTTTTATCGTACGCTTGGTCATAATTCAGCCCCTGTTCGTAGTAATCATCTTCCTCCAGACTATCTGAGTCATGGCTTACCATATAGACACCCGCTCCGACTATGCACAACATAAATACCGCCAAGGTTAAAAAAATTTTTGTACCCCAATTCATTTTTCTTCATTTTAATTCATACCCGGAGGCGCTATAAAAGTAGTTTTTAAACTTTCCACTTTCTTATCACCCGAATAGATCGCTAATTTTACATTACTTTTATAAGTCTCCACATCTTTATTCGCGATAATGAGAAAAAAACTCATTGTCGCATGCCCATCTTTATCCAATTTTTGGATAGGGTTAACCAGCTGAATCTTTAAAAGCGGATCATCGCAGACGAGTTTGAAAGGCATTTCTTTGCCAGACTTATTGATCAATTCCAAAGAATACAAGTTGCTTATTGTCTTATCGTCACGAAGCTGGTAGGTACTGCCCTTTGCGCGGAGTAACCTTCCATCCACCTGAGAACGGTTGAACAATAGAAAACAAAAGACAGTCATTAGGGCGACCAGCACGATAGAATAAGCTATTGTTCTCGTATTGTTTTTTTTCTTGAGCGTACCCTCGATCTCCCCCATTGGATAAAAGCCAATTAACTTTTTAGGCTTTCCTATTTTGTCCATGACAGCATCACAGGCGTCAATACATGCCGTACAACTTACGCATTCCAATTGCAAGCCTTTTCGAATATCAATTCCTGTAGGACATACATGGACGCAGAGCTTGCAGTCCACACAATCGCCCTGAGGTGCCATGACATCCTTTTGATGTTTTCCTCTAGGTTCTCCACGTCTATGATCATAAGCTACGGTAATACTCTGATCGTCCAAGAGTACCCCTTGCAATCGACCGTATGGGCAGATTGCTATACATACAATTTCTCTAACATAGGCAAATACGCCATAGAAAACCAATGTAAATATAGTAATCGAGATGAGACCACCGATATGTTGATCCAGCGGATCAGTAATAATCTTCAACAAGGCATCGACACCGATAATGTAAGATAAAAAGATATTGGAGATGAAAAAGGATATGATCAGAAAAATGCTATGTTTCAAAAATTTCTTAAACTGCTTTTGATCCGTATTCGGACCTGCATCCAATTTTTTTTGTTGTTGCCAATCACCTTCAATCCAATACTCGATCCTTCTAAATATCAATTCCATAAAAATAGTCTGGGGGCAAGTCCACCCACACCATACCCGTCCAAAGACAACAGTAAACAAAACCACACATACCATCACGATCAACATGCCAAATACGAATATGTATAGGTCTTGCGGATAGAAAAGATTTCCTAAGATGGAGAATTTCCGGTCAATAATGTTAAACATTAAAAACGGTTCACCATTTATTTTGATAAAAGGAGCGACAAATAAGAACAGTAGCAGTGAATATCCAACCCACTGTCTCTTTTTGTAAAGTTCTCCCTGCGGTTTCTTGGCATAAATCCATTGTCTTTTTTTTGACTTAGATCCACCATTATTGGCATTATTCAATACTACTGTACTCATTGTTATTTCGATTTATTACTCTGCTTTTTTTTCTGTTTCAGCTTGATCTGTTTTACCTTCCTCCGCTGATTTCTCTCCACTTGCTGCCTGCCCACCACCATAGCTTACCTCTTCACCTTGCGGCGCTTTTGGATTAGCAGGGTTAGTATCCCTTAATGTGACAATATAACTGGCCACCTGGGCAATTTGAGCAGGACTTAGAGTTTGTTCCCAAGGCACCATTCCTTTATCAGGAACACCATATTTAATGGTTTTGAAGATGTCCTTAATTTCGCCACCATGTAACCAAAACTTATCGGTCAAGTTCGGTCCGATACCACCTTCACCACTACCGCCGTGACAGGCGACGCAGTTTGCGGTAAAGATAGCTTTCCCGTCGGCGGCCAACTCCGGTTGAAACTCCACGCTACTTTCATCTACGTTACTCGCTGAAGCAGTGAGATAAGCCTGGCGTTCTTTCTCAGCAATGACCATCTCATGTTCATATTCCTGATCTTGGTTCATTCCTATACCAGAGACCTGATAAACGAATAAGTAAACAAGACCAAAAAAGATTGTTCCGTAAAAGAGGAAATTAAACCAGATTGGAATCGGATTATCCAATTCGCGAATACCGTCATATTCATGGTCTATAACAATATCCTTCTCTTCTGAAATCGGTCTGATCCCCATGATCTTGTTCCATGACCTTTTCATCCAGCCTTTGTTTGCTGCCTTTTTGAGTTTTTCCTCGTTGGCCAATTCAGGCATGGTAATCTTAATAATGGATTTCATCGCACGATTGACCATCAGTGCCGAAGCGAGGAGAGCCAACATCACAACGATCAATACGATAATTAAGATATCTGTGTATAAATTATCTGTACCAAATCCTATCGTAGATTGAACAACTTCTGCGGTAGCTGGTGCAGTATCCAATAATAAACTCATATATTATAGACTTTCAGGTGAATGATTCAGTTCCTTTTCTGTTTCGTCTTCTTCCAAAGGCAATTCCTTCATATAAGTAACATAGTCTTTTTTCATCCGGAACAACATTATTGCTACTGAAATGAAGAAAATCAAGAAGATCCAAAGTGATGCGATTAAATAAAGCTCACTACCGTTTAGATTTGTTATTTGCTTAAACATCGCTTTATTGATTTGCGTTAATAGTATTATCAGCTACCTTCGGCGCTGCTTTTATATCTGTTCCAAGTCGCTGCAAGTATGCAATTACGGCTACAATCTCACGATCAGCTAACACATTCACTTGATTTTGTTTCAGATCATCAGCAATTTTTTGCGCTTGCTTAGTAAGATCCTGTTCAGCATGTTCAATTTCAGCATCGGTATATGGAATACCCAATTTGCGCAATGCTTTCATTTTATCCTGCAGAATAGAATTGTCCAATTTCTGATCGATCAGCCATGGATAAGTTGGCATGATACTTCCAGGAGAGGTAATTGTTGGATCCATCAAGTGGTCAAAGTGCCATTTGTTCGGATATTTCCCTCCGATCCGGTGCAGATCGGGTCCAGTCCGCTTCGAGCCCCATAAAAACGGTGTATCGTAAACAAATTCACCAGCTTTACTATATTCACCATATCGCGCTGTTTCTGACCTAAACGGACGGATCGTCTGTGTATGACAATTAACACAGCCTTCCCTAACATACAAATCCCGTCCTTGCAATTCCAATGCTGTGTAAGGTTTCACACTAGCAATTGTGGGAACGTTCTTAGAAATCGTAAACGTCGGTACCATCTCGACCATACCTCCGATAAGGATGGCAATTAGCGCTAGCACCATAAATAAAATTGGTTTACGTTCGAGGCGACGGTGTTGCGACTGTTCGTTTACCTGAACTGGCAATAATGCAGGTGCTTCCGCTGGTTCATTGGCCAGAAGCTTTCCGCTTTTCATCGTTTTGATCAAGTTGAAAGTCATCAAGAACACACCAGACAGATAAAGAGCCCCACCTAATGCACGCATCATGTGCATCGGCAAAATTTCTAATGTCGTCGCAAGGAAATTCGGATATTTCAAAACACCCTCTGGTGTAAATTCTTTCCACATCAAACCTTGTACTACAGCTGCCCAGTACATTGGGATTGCATAGAACAAAATACCCAGTGTACCAATCCAGAAGTGAGTTGATGCCAGTTTTTTAGAGTAGAGTTCTGTTTTATAAATACGAGGTATCAACCAGTACAAAATTCCGAATGTCATAAATCCGTTCCATCCCAATGCCCCCACGTGTACGTGTGCTACAATCCAATCGGTAAAGTGAGCAATTGCATTAACTTGTTTCAAGGATAACATAGGCCCCTCGAAAGTTGCCATCCCATAACAGGTAAGTGCCACCACCATGAATTTTAACATCGGTTCTGTCCGCACCTTATCCCATGCACCCCGTAAGGTGAGCAGACCATTGATCATACCACCCCAACTCGGAGCAATCAACATAATTGAAAATACGACTCCTAAAGACTGTACCCAACCCGGTAGTGCCGTATATAATAAATGGTGAGGACCTGCCCAGATATAAATAAAGATTAAAGACCAAAAGTGAAGAATACTTAATTTATACGAGTAAACCGGACGGTTGGCCATTTTAGGAAGAAAATAATACATCATTCCCAGATAAGGAGTCGTCAAGAAAAAGGCTACTGCATTGTGTCCATACCACCATTGTACAAGGGCATCCTGTACACCTTTATACACATAGTAACTTTTCCAGCCCGCTACGGGCAATTGAATGGAGTTAACAATGTGCAAAACAGCGACTGTAACAAACGTGGCAATATAGAACCAAACTGCGACATACATATGGCGTTCGCGTCGTTTGATAATAGTGCCGAACATATTGATACCAAATACAACCCAAATAAGGGTAATGGCGATATCAATTGGCCATTCCATTTCGGCATACTCATGGCTTGAAGTAAGACCCAGTGGAAGTGTAATAGCCGAGGCAACAATAATTAATTGCCAACCCCAAAAATGGAGCTTACTCAAAGCATCACTGAACATTCTTGCTTTAAGCACCCGCTGCAAGGAGTAGTATACTCCCATAAAAATACCATTACCTACGAAAGCAAAAATAACCGCATTGGTATGTACAGGGCGTACACGGCCAAATGTTGTAAATTGCAATCCAAAGTTCATATGAGGCCAAACAAGTTGAGTCGCCACAAGCAATCCTATGGTCATACCAACTATCCCCCAAATAATGGTAGCGATTCCGAAATTTCTGACAATCTTATTGTCGTAATTAAATTGCTCTAACTGCATTACTTAAATTGTTGATTCTGCTTCAAAAGTAAGCAGCATTTTATGACAATCTAATGATGCACAATGCGTACAAAAGTGATGTGCATCACTTTTAGCTTAATCTCGGCTTTCGCTTCGTTTCTACAATTTGCAACTGAATGTAAGTAAGTTATCAAAAATTAAAATGGTGAACCGGCGTTCCTATAATTAATCGTGAAGTCAAAAGTGATGCTAATCACTTTTCTAACCTTGCAGCTAGATCTTTTAATATAAGTCAACCTATTATTACGGCCAAAAAAGGTTGTTGTTTCCTCAAGACACACCTTTGCCTCAGTTATGAAATAGCCACTATCGATACAATTGCAAGTTTGGACTAAGATTGATCGGCAGACTTCTATGAAGATGCACTGTGCGACTGAGGACAG
>NZ_JAVDTD010000024.1:0-22018 GCF_031455655.1 Sphingobacterium sp. 2149
GAACAGTTCTGTGAAATAATCAACAAACAACTCACAAATCTATCGCATAGCCATATTTAATAAAAAAGCTGCCTCAATAAATTTGAGACAGCTTCCTTTATATAAAATAATCGATTAACGATTAATCTTCTTCTTTCGAAGCCAACAATTGATCGTACTCTTCGCGAGAACCGACGATTAAGTTGCTGTATTGACGGATACCTGTACCAGAAGGGATCAAGTGACCAACAATTACGTTTTCTTTCAAACCTAATAAGTTATCACGTTTACCTGCGATAGCAGCCTCGTTCAACACTTTTGTAGTCTCTTGGAAAGAGGCTGCAGAGATGAACGATTTCGTACCCAATGAAGCTCTGGTAATACCTTGTAACAATGGACTTGACGTTGCCGGAATTGCTTCACGAACTTCAACAAGTTTTAAGTCACGACGTTTCAAACTAGAGTTCTCTTCTCTTAATCCACGTAAAGAAACAATTTGTCCCGGACGTAGCGTATTAGAGTCTCCTGCATCAACAACGACCTTTTTGTCAAACAAGGAATCATTTTCTTCCATGAAATCCCATTTGTTAACTGCTTCTTTTTCTAAGAAACGAGTATCTCCTGGATCCTCAATATTAACTTTTTGCATCATCTGGTGAACGATCGTCTCGAAGTGTTTATCGTTGATCTTTACACCTTGCAAACGGTATACCTCTTGGATACCATTCACAATGTAATGTTGCACAGCTGAAGGACCTTTAATCGACAAGATATCCGCTGGAGAAATCGAACCATCTGATAATGGCATACCTGCTTTCACAAAGTCATTGTCCTGAACAAGGATGTGTTTGGAAAGTGGCACCAAGTATTTCTTGATTTGACCATCACGAGACTCGATAGACATTTCACGGTTACCACGTTTCACACCACCTAATGTTACCACACCGTCGATTTCTGTTACAACAGCAGGATTAGATGGGTTACGTGCTTCGAATAATTCCGTTACACGTGGCAGACCACCCGTGATATCTCGCGTTTTACCTGTAGAACGAGGAATCTTAACTAAGATACCACCTTCTTTCACAGTGACACCATTAGCCACAGAAACGTGCGCTCCAACCGGAATGTTGTATGTACGAATAACTTCTCCAGATTTATCTAAAATCTTGATAGATGGGTTTTTCGTTTTATCACGCGTCTCAATAATTACCTTCTCTTTGTGACCAGTCTGCTCATCTGATTCTTCACGGAAGGTAACACCTTCGATGATAGCATCAAATTCAACTTTACCGGCAAATTCAGAAATAATCACCGCGTTATATGGATCCCACTCCACCAATTTATCACCTTTTGATACCGCGGCACCATCTTCAACGAATAACTGCGAACCGTAAGGAATATTTTGTTGGAAAACAATTTTATTATGTGCATCAATGATTTTGACCTCACCAGAACGGCCTAAGACCACCTGATGCGTGCCATTATCGTTTGTTTGCGAAACTGTACGTACATTTTCAAATTCGATTCTACCATCGTATTTAGAAATGATACTTGAATCAGCAGCAATGTTGGATGCCGTACCACCCACGTGGAATGTACGAAGTGTTAACTGTGTACCTGGTTCACCAATGGATTGCGCGGCGATAACACCGACAGCTTCACCCAACTGAACACGCTTACCTGACGCCAAGTTGCGTCCGTAACAACACGCACAAACACCACGCTTAGACTCACATGTTAATACCGTACGAATCTCAATTCCTTCGATACCTGCTTTTTCAATAGTTTCAGCAATTTCCTCCGTGATATCTTCGTTTGCAGAAACGATCAATTCATCAGTTTCCGGATGAAGTACATCATGCAGTGGCGTACGACCTAAAATACGATCGAATAATGGTTCAACAACGTCATCATTATCCTTTAATGCTGTTGTATATATACCACGCAAACCACCACAATCTTGTTCCACAACGATCATGTCTTGCGCTACATCATGTAAACGACGAGTCAAGTAACCCGCATCCGCTGTTTTCAATGCCGTATCGGCAAGACCTTTACGCGCACCGTGAGTAGAGATAAAGTACTCTAATACGGATAAACCTTCTTTAAAGTTTGACAAAATCGGGTTTTCGATAATCTCACCACCAGAAGTACCTGATTTTTGAGGCTTCGCCATCAAACCACGCATACCACATAACTGACGGATCTGCTCTTTCGAACCACGAGCTCCAGAATCCAACATCATATAAACAGAGTTGAAACCTTGGTTATCATTCGAAAGAATATCCATAACGTGAGCAGTCAATCTGTTGTTGATCCGCGTCCAGATATCGATGATTTGGTTGTAACGTTCGTTGTTCGTAATGAAACCCATGTTGTAGTTGTTCATTACTTCTTCAACCTCGTTAGTTGCTTGTTGAATCAATTCGGCTTTCGCAGCAGGGATATTCAAATCTTCCAAGTTGAAAGAAAGACCTCCTTTGAAGGCTGTTTGATATCCTAATTCTTTCATATCATCCAAGAACTGTGCTGCACGAGCCATACCCGTAGTCTTCACAATTTCACCGATGATATTACGCAACGATTTTTTCGTAAGCAATTCGTTGACAAATCCCATTTCTTCAGGAACAACTTGGTTGAAGATCACGCGACCTACTGTTGTTTCTAACAAGGTATCAACGATGCTACCATCTTTTTGTCTAACTTTTGTTTTTACTTTGATCCAAGCGTGCAGGTCAATTTTCTTCTCGTTTAAAGCAATGATTACCTCTTCAGCGGAATAGAAAGTCATATCTTGACCTCTTACGATATGATCGCCAGCGGTTTTACGGCCTTTAGTAATATAATAAAGACCCAATACCATGTCTTGAGATGGTACTGTGATTGGAGAACCATTCGCAGGGTTTAAGATATTGTGCGCGCCTAACATCAAGATTTGGGCTTCCAATACTGCGGCATTACCTAGCGGTAAGTGAACCGCCATTTGGTCACCATCAAAATCGGCGTTGAACGCTGTACACACTAAAGGGTGTAATTGAATTGCTTTACCCTCTACTAATGTAGGCTGGAAAGCCTGAATACCCAAACGGTGAAGCGTAGGTGCACGGTTTAGCAATACAGGGTGACCTTTCAATACATTTTCAAGGATATCCCATACCACTGGATCTTTACGATCAACAATTTTTTTAGCTGATTTTACTGTTTTAACAATACCGCGCTCGATCATCTTACGGATGATAAACGGTTTGTAAAGTTCAGCAGCCATATCTTTAGGAAGACCACACTCGTGTAATTTCAAGTGAGGACCTACCACAATTACCGAACGAGCCGAATAATCCACACGCTTACCTAGCAAGTTTTGACGGAAACGACCTTGTTTACCTTTCAAAATGTCAGATAAAGACTTCAGTGCACGGTTACCTTCTGTTTTAACTGCGTTCACTTTACGTGAGTTGTCAAATAGAGAGTCTACCGCTTCTTGAAGCATACGTTTTTCGTTACGTAGGATTACTTCAGGAGCTTTGATTTCGATCAAACGTTTTAAACGGTTATTACGGATAATCACACGACGGTATAAGTCATTCAAATCCGAAGTCGCAAAACGACCACCATCCAAAGGCACTAAAGGACGCAATTCAGGTGGAATGATTGGAACAATTTTCACAATCATCCATTCTGGGCGATTTTCAATATTCTCACGTGAACTACGGAAAGCTTCAACCACATGAAGGCGTTTTAACGCTTCATTTTTACGTTGTTGAGAAGTCTCATTAGCAGCCTGGTGACGTAAATCGTATGACAATTGATCCAAATCAATACGTTTCAACAAATCTTCCAATGCCTCAGCCCCCATCTTAGCGACAAATTTTTGAGGATCGTTATCGTCTAAATATTGATTTTCTTTTGGTAAGGTATCCAAAATATCTAAATATTCTTCTTCAGTCAAGAAGTCCATAAAGTTGATACCATCTTCTTCCTTAATACCAGCTTGGATAACCACATAACGTTCATAGTAAATGATCATATCCAATTTCTTGGTCGGAAGTCCCAATAAATAACCAATTTTATTAGGAAGAGAACGGAAGTACCAGATGTGTGCAACAGGAACTACCAAGTTGATGTGTCCCATACGCTCACGACGTACTTTCTTCTCTGTTACTTCGACACCACAACGGTCACATACAATACCTTTATAACGGATACGTTTGTATTTACCACAGTGACATTCATAGTCCTTTACGGGACCAAAAATACGCTCACAGAATAAACCGTCACGTTCCGGTTTGTAGGTACGATAGTTAATCGTTTCTGGTTTTGTAACTTCACCACTTGAGCGTTCCAGAATAGTTTCTGGAGAAGCCAAGCTGATCGTAATCGACGTGAAGTTGCTTTTAATTTTATTATCTTTTTTGTAAGACATACTTATTCAAAAGTTAAAGCTTTATAAAGAAGCTTTGAAGGACCGAGCCCTTCAAAGCCCTAATTGCTTAATTAATCCAATGTGATATCTAGACCCAATCCACGCAACTCGTGTACCAATACGTTGAACGATTCTGGTACCGATGGTGTCGGAAGATTGTTACCTTTTACGATTGCTTCGTAAGTTTTGGCACGACCGACCACGTCATCCGATTTCACAGTCAAGATTTCTTGAAGGATGTTAGACGCACCGAATGCTTCCAATGCCCAAACCTCCATCTCACCGAAACGTTGACCACCGAATTGTGCTTTACCACCGAGAGGTTGTTGTGTGATTAATGAGTACGGACCGATTGAACGTGCGTGCATTTTATCATCCACCATGTGACCTAATTTCAGCATGTAGATTACACCCACTGTTGTTGGTTGGTCAAAACGGTCACCTGTCAATCCGTTATACAAATATGTACGTCCAGACTTTGGTAAACCTGCTTTCGCAACCCAATCCTGTACCTGATCCATTTCAGCACCGTCAAAGATAGGTGTAGCAAATTTAACCCCTAATTTCTGACCTGCCCAACCCAATACGGTTTCGTAGATCTGTCCCAAGTTCATCCGTGAAGGTACCCCTAGTGGGTTCAACACGATATCAACTGGTGTACCATCTTCCAAGAAAGGCATATCCTCATCACGTACGATACGTGCAACGATACCTTTGTTACCGTGACGACCAGCCATCTTATCCCCTACTTTCAGCTTACGTTTTTTAGCAACGTAAACTTTAGCCATCTGCACAATTCCGGATGGAAGTTCATCACCGACCGATACTGCAAATTTATCACGTTTGAACGAACCTAGCTCTTCATTAATTTTAATGTTATAATTATGAAGGGCCATTTTGATCAACTCGTTTTTATCTTCGTCAGTTGTCCATCCCATCGGGTTGATGTTGTTGTAATCTAATTCAGCCAAGATTTTTTGTGTAAACTTAGCACCTTTAGCAACCAACAACTCTTTATATACGTTGTAGACACCTTGGCTTGTTTTACCATTCACTATTGTAAATAATTTTTCCACCAAACGTTCTTTCAACGATTTAACAGCTCTATCATGAGCAACTTCTAGCTTCTCTAAAGTTTTACGTTCAACTTCTTTAGACATTTTCTTCGCCCGGGAGAATAACTTCGTATCGATAACAACACCTTTTAATGAAGGCGGAGTTTTCAATGAAGCGTCTTTTACATCACCAGCTTTGTCACCAAAGATTGCACGCAACAATTTCTCTTCTGGAGAAGGATCAGACTCACCTTTAGGTGTGATTTTACCGATGAGAATATCACCACCCCCAACTTCAGCACCAATACGGATAATACCATTTTCGTCCAAGTCTTTTGTTGCTTCCTCAGAAACGTTAGGAATATCAGCAGTTAACTCTTCTTCACCACGTTTTGTATCACGAACTTCTAGTTCAAATTCCTCAATGTGAAGAGAAGTAAACCAATCTTCTTTCGCTACACGTTCAGAAATTACGATCGCATCCTCAAAGTTATATCCTTGCCAAGGCATGAATGCTACTTTTAGGTTACGACCCAATGCCAATTCACCATTTTCAGTTGCATAACCTTCACACAATACCTGTCCTGGTTCAACTCGTTGACCTTTCTTAACGATAGGCTTCAAGTTCATACATGTATTTTGGTTGGTTTTCTTAAACTTGATCAACTTATACGTTTTGACATCATCATCAAATGATACAAGACGATCATCGTCGTTTCTGTCATAACGGATCTTAATTTCATCAGCATCTACATACTCCACTACCCCGTGACCCTCAGCATTGACCAACGTACGTGAATCTTTCGCAACACGCCCTTCAAGACCAGTACCTACAATAGGAGCCTGTGGACGCAATACAGGCACAGCCTGACGTTGCATGTTTGATCCCATCAAAGCACGGTTGGCATCATCATGTTCCAAGAAAGGAATCAACGAAGCCGCAATAGATGTAATTTGATTAGGAGCAACGTCCATATAATCGAGCATATTAGGCTCAATAATTGGGAAGTCACCCTCATATCTGGCTTTCACTTTTGCATCTTCGAAATTACCTTTGTCATCATACAAAGCATTCGCTTGCGCAATTGTTTTACCATCTTCGTCCTCAGCAGATAAATATACGACAGGCTCGTCAACGACAACTACCCCGTCTTTTACCTTACGGTAAGGAGTTTCGATAAATCCTAAGTGGTTGATTTTTGCGTGTACAGCCAAAGAGGAAATCAAACCGATGTTTGGTCCCTCTGGTGTTTCAATTGTACAAAGACGACCATAGTGCGTATAGTGAACGTCACGAACTTCGAAACCTGCACGTTCACGAGAAAGACCACCTGGACCTAAAGCTGACAAACGACGCTTATGCGTAATCTCAGCAAGAGGGTTAGTTTGGTCCATAAACTGAGACAATTGGTTTGTACCGAAGAACGAATTGATTACCGACGAAAGTGTACGTGCATTAATCAAATCAGTCGGTGTAAATACCTCATTATCGCGGATATTCATACGCTCTCTGATTGTACGAGCCATACGAGATAGACCAACACCAAACTGAGCATATAATTGTTCGCCTACAGTACGTACACGACGGTTCGACAAGTGGTCAATATCATCAACCTCTGCTTTAGAGTTGATCAAATTGATCAAATACTTCACAATTGCAATGATATCCTCACGGGTTAATACTTTCGTATCATCCGGAGTATCCAACTTCAACTTACGGTTGATACGGTAACGACCTACATCGCCCAAATCATAACGTTTGTCAGAGAAAAATAAACGGTCGATGATACCACGCGCAGTTTCCTCATCTGGTGGTTCAGCGTTACGTAATTGGCGATAGATATGTTCTACAGCTTCTTTCTCCGAGTTGGACGTATCTTTTTGTAAAGTGTTATATATAATAGAATAGTCAGCATTGTTCGACTCATCGTCTTTCGCTAAGATAATAGACTTAACGCCAGCTTCGATAATAAAATCAATGTGATCATCTTCTAGAACAGTTTCACGCTCAAGGATAATTTCATTACGATCGATGGATACTACTTCACCAGTATCTTCATCCACGAAATCTTCTACCCATTTTTTCAATACCCTAGCCGCAAGACGGCGACCAACATATTTTTTAAGACCAGATTTACTAACTTTTACTTCATCCGCTAAATCGAACAATTCCAAGATATCTTTATCCGAATCGTATCCGATAGCACGCAATAAGGTAGTAACTGGGAATTTCTTTTTACGGTCGATATAAGCATACATGACATTGTTTACGTCAGTTGCAAATTCGATCCAAGATCCTTTGAAAGGAATTACCCTTGCAGAATAAAGTTTAGTACCATTTGTGTGTCTACTTTGACCAAAGAAAACGCCTGGTGAACGGTGTAATTGCGATACGATAACACGCTCTGCACCATTTACCACGAAAGTACCTTTAGGAGTCATATAAGGGATAGTCCCTAGATATACATCCTGAACAATAGTTTCGAAATCTTCGTGTTCTTCATCATTACAAGATAACTTTAACTTAGCCTTTAAAGGAACGCTATAAGTCAAGCCGCGCTCGATACACTCTTGGATATCATAACGTGGTGGATCAATGAAATAATCCAAAAACTCTAGCACAAAAATGTTTCTTGAATCAGAAATAGGGAAGTTTTCCGAGAATACCTTGAACAGCCCTTCCTGATGGCGGTTGTCAGAAGTAGTTTCTAATTGAAAAAACTCCTTGAAAGATTCCAATTGCACATCTAAGAAATCTGGATACTCCAATACTTTCTTACTTGTTGCAAAGTTTATTCTTTCTTGTTGAATATTATTGTTTGCCAAGGGAATATGAATTTTAGTTTTAAAAAAACTGCGCTTACACTTATGCTGTAAACCACGTGTCCACTGTGCCCAGCATATACACAGCATAGTGGCGTATTGATATAAATAGGAATAGACTCTGACGAAAAATCGTCAGAGTCTAAACCTTTTCGGGCTAATTAGTTGAGATTATTTAATCTCAACAACAGCACCAGCTTCTTCTAATTGTTTTTTCAAAGCTTCTGCTTCGTCTTTAGATACACCAGCTTTTAATTCTTTAGGTGCTCCGTCAACTAAATCTTTAGCTTCTTTCAAGCCTAATCCAGCTAAATCTTTAACCAATTTAACTACAGCTAATTTTTGACCACCAGCTTCTTTCAAGATAACGTCAAATGAAGTTTTCTCTTCTGCAGCAGCAGCACCACCTTCAGCTGGAGCAGCAGCTACAGCAACAGCAGCAGCAGCAGGCTCGATGCCATACTCGTCTTTTAAGATATCAGCTAATTCTTTAACTTCTTTTACTGTTAAGTTAACTAACTGTTCAGCAAGTTGTTTTAAATCTGCCATTTTATTTTGAATTTTTGAATGTACTTTATAAAAATTGTTAATTAAATTGTAACGAATGTTTCTGTTCTAGAGGACTCGTTAACCTCTTTCTTCTAAAGCTTTTACTAAACCTGCAACCGTATTTCCTCCTGATTGAAGAGCTGAAATAACATTTTTCGCAGGAGATTCCAGGGCTGCGATAACGTCCGCAATAAGCTCGTTTTTAGATTTAAGATTAACTAATGCAGTTAATTGATTATCTCCAACGAATGCTGTTGCTTCAATGAAAGCCGCTTTTAACAACGGTTTTTCATTAGTTTTACGCAATTCTTTGATTAATTTCGCAGGCGCATTAGCGACTTCTGAAAACATCATTGTAGACGCACCTTTAAGCGTTCCAAAAATATCTTCTTCATCAACACCAGCTTCGATTAATGCTTTCTTGATTAGAGTGTTTTTCACAGCTTTAATCTCGATGCCTTGTTCAAAACATTTACGACGAATGTTATTCACTTTTTCAACGGACAACTCAGCAGTATCGGCAATATAGAAGTTACCGTAAGATTTAATCTGTTCGGCCAAAGCTTGAACAATTTCTTGTTTTTCTTCTTTTCTCATGATTAAATACCTGCTACTGATTTAGTCTCAATATGAATACCAGGACTCATAGTTGAGGAAATGTGAATACTTTTAAAGTAAGTTCCTTTAGCTGCAGATGGTTTCAAACGAGCTAGAGTTTGTAATACCTCTAGTGCGTTATCATATATCTTATCTGCATCGAACGACGCTTTACCAATAGAAGTATGGATGATACCGGTTTTGTCAACTTTGAAATCGATCTTACCACCTTTTACATCTGTTACAGCTTTACCAACTTCTGTTGTAACCGTACCAGTTTTAGGGTTAGGCATCAAGTTTCTTGGACCTAAAATACGACCCAATTTACCAACTTTAGCCATAACACTAGGCATAGTAATAATGATATCAACGTCAGTCCAACCACCTTCAATTTTGCTGATGTAATCATCTAAACCTACGTAGTCTGCACCTGCCGCTTTAGCTTCTTCTTCCTTATCAGGAGTACATAAAACTAAAACACGAACAGTTTTACCAGTACCGTGAGGTAATGTCGCAATACCACGAACCATTTGATTTGCTTTACGAGGATCTACGCCCAAACGAACGTCGATATCCACAGAAGCATCAAATTTGGTCAATGAGATTTCTTTAACTAAAGCCGAAGCTTCTTTCAAAGAGTATGCTTTACCAGCTTCAATTTTGGATAGTGCCGCTTTTTGATTTTTTGTTAATCTAGCCACTTTTCTTAAATTGATTTCTTAATTAATTGTTCCAAGGAGCATTACCTGACACGGTAATACCCATACTACGTGCTGTACCCGCTACCATTTTCATAGCAGACTCTACAGTAAATGCATTTAAATCAGGCATTTTATCTTTAGCGATGGTTTCAACTTGTTCCCAAGTGATAGCCGCAACTTTTTTACGGTTAGGCTCGCCAGATCCACTTTTTAATTTAGCAGCGTCTTTCAACTGAACCGCTACCGGTGGAGTCTTGATGATAAAATCAAATGATTTATCAGCGTAAACTGTAATGACAACAGGCAATACTTGACCTGGTTTGTCTTGCGTACGAGCGTTAAACTGCTTACAGAAATCCATGATATTCACACCTTTAGCACCCAATGCAGGTCCTACTGGAGGTGAAGGATTCGCAGCTCCGCCCTTAACTTGTAATTTTACTAACGCACTGACTTCTTTTGCCATTTTGTTTTGAATTTAATTTTGTTAAATGTCTGTTAGTAAGTTGGAAGCAAATAACGTAACATTCATCGGCCAGGACGTAACACCCCAACCGAGGTGCAAAGTTAATAAGAAGATTTGACTCCTGCAAGTATCTAACTTTTAATTTTTCAGGAATTTATACCTTTTTTTAAAATCCAAATCTAAAGTCAGCCTGGATATTAAAAAGTATTTCATTACTATTTTTAAAATTTAACGTCAGTAATACAGTTCAGTACCCAATCCATGGCAGGATCTCTTCCGCTAACAACATCATCAGCACTTGGTACGACAGGAACATCCGGCATGACACCCCGCCCCTCTTCACTAACTTCATAATAAGGCCTTACCTCCATTAAACCAAAACGCCAACGTAAATGGGAGTTCGGGAGTTTTAGCACAGGGAAGATTCCTGCCACCGTCCCATTGGCAGCACCGCCGGTTTCCTCTCCGACAAAAACAGCCCTCTTCGCAACTTTTAGATTTGTAGCAATTAAACTCGCTGCAGAAAAAGTTCCCCCATCGATCAATACAAATAAATTGCCCCGATACCGGTTTGCTTTTGATTGTTTGACTTTACTCCCTGTAAGATGAGTATAATCTATGCCATCTCTAGAAAACGTCTTTGCCCAAGTTACAACAGCACTCGGTATAATAAACGGCGATAAAATTGGATAAGACCAGCCCGGAAGTCCTTTCATCTCGTAAAAAGGCAGGTTGAATTTAGAGGTGATGACTGCTGGATAAACAAATTGGAATTGATCATCTTCCACCAAATAGCTATATAGCTCGCAAACATCGGACAATCGTCCGCCCAGATTCCCACGAAGGTCAAGAATCAGATGCTGTACCGAACAACGATCTAGACGATCAAAAATCATCTTATAGGCTTCCTTTGGCCGCCCATAAGAAAAGTCGGCCATCTTTAGTAAAGCAACAGTGCTATCTTCCTTTACCGGAAAAGAAAGCTGTTTGCTGATCTGCTTAAGGTTGACATTATAACCGAATATCTTGCGTTGCTTTTTCGTATCAGCCTTCTTTTCCGCAGGCTTATCTTTCTTTTCAGTAGCAGCCTGCTTCACTCCCGCCTTACCCTTTTGCTCAGCTGATGCGAACCTTCTTACAACAGTTCGCTGATAGGTGCTATCGGCGCAAGAAAGCAAGACCACAACCGAGTCGCGATAACCTATCTCCAAAGGATAGTAGCGCGGTAATAAACGCTCAAAAGCCCGATCTATAAACGTTGTATTATAGCCATCTGAAGTGAAGGTGGGGCGATACTTGATGTATAAACTTTGCGGCTGTATTCCCTCAATAGCAAGTATTTTGGATCCGACAAGCAAAGTTGAATCTGAGGTCGCATTTTTTGAGAGATAGAGTGTATTTTCTGTCCAATGAAAGCCTAATTGGGAAAGGGGACCCTTGCTTTTTTGGTAGCGGACTTTATCCTTACCTTTCGGATCAAATTTAAAAATAAGTGGACTTAAAGTCATATGCCCTTGCCGAACTTGAGCCAGCACGGCCGCTAATGCCAGCTGGAACTGGTTGGGCAATAACGGTTGACGAATGGTGGAACGAAGGCTGTCAAACTTAGCTTTCAACTGATTCTGCTGCACATAAAGAAACAGGTCGGGATGCATCTTCCATAGATTACGTTCAACATAGTTGATATCCTGCAGCATGGCTTTGACGGACAGTGGAGTCTGAATAAATCGATTATACTTCGCTACACTTGTACAGCTTATCAATGTAAAAAAGTATAACAATAGAAATAGATAAATTACTGGCTTTTTCATCGGCAGTAAGATACAAAAAAAGCCTTCCAATTTTCATGAAAAGCTTTTCTCTATCGTTAATTACTAATTTTACTCTTTTTCTACTTGCATGTAGTTTAGTTCAAGTGGCGTCTTACGACCGAATACTTTCACCATCACGATTAATTTCTTTTTATCCTCGTGAACTTCTTCGATCTCACCAGTAAATCCATTGAAAGGGCCATCGTTTACTTTCACTGTTTCACCCACGTAGTAAGGAACATTAATGGTTTCACCTTGCTCTGCCATTTCATCCACCTTACCTAGGATACGATTTACCTCTGCTTGGCGTAAAGGGACAGCATTACCCGCTTTATCTCCCAAGAAACCAATTACGCTATTGATATTTTTAATGACGTGCTCTAACTCACCATCAAGTGCAGCTTCTAACAAAACATAACCAGGATAGTAGTTACGTTCTTTAGCAACTTTCTTACCATCGCGCATTAAATAGTATTTCTCCATTGGAATCAACACCTGAGGAATCAAGTGTTCAATACCTAAACGGCTAACCTCGGCATCAATATATTGCTTTACTTTCTTTTCTTTACCACTTACAGCACGAACTACGTACCACTTTAAACCTTGATCTGCCATAAATAAATACGATTGAAAAATTAAGAAGCAATACCGTACAAGAATTCTAACCCTACACTTGAAGCTTTATCCATTACAAAGACTACCAATGCAATAAGAAGAGAAGCAACAAGCACAATAACAGCTGAACTTTGTAACTGAGACCATGTAGGCCAAGTCACTTTCTCAGTGATCTCTACATAAGAGTCTTTAAAAAAATCAAGTACTTTTGCCATTTTAGTTTATCTGTTTTTATAAGCACGGGCACCAGGACTCGAACCCAGACCAAAGGTTTTGGAGACCTTCGTTCTACCTTTAAACTATGCCCGTGTATTTCTTATTTTGTGATGCAAATATAGTGTTTTAAACCACTTTCTGCAAATCTTTTTTCACTTTTTTTTATTCTAATCCGATAAATCGCTTATCGAAAAAATAAGCTAATCAACCTGAGTCGATTAGCTTATTCTATGTGATTCTAAATCTTTATTTAAGACTAGATAATTTCAGTTACCTGACCAGCACCTACTGTACGACCACCTTCACGGATAGCGAAACGTAGACCTTTTTCCATTGCAATCGCAGAAATTAATTTCACGCTGATTGTAACGTTATCACCTGGCATAACCATTTCAGTACCTTCTGGTAAAGAGATTTCTCCAGTTACGTCAGTTGTACGGAAATAGAATTGAGGGCGGTATTTGTTGAAGAATGGTGTGTGACGACCACCTTCAGCTTTTGACAATACGTAAACCTCTGCTTTGAAATGATCGTGAGGAGTTACTGAACCTGGTTTACAGATAACCATACCACGTTTGATATCAGTTTTCTCAATACCACGTAACAATAAACCTACGTTATCACCAGCCTCACCGTAATCTAAGATTTTACGGAACATCTCAACACCTGTTACTGTAGATTTCAAGTTCTCAGCACCCATACCTAAGATCTCAACTGGATCACCAGAGTTGATTACACCTCTTTCGATACGACCTGTAGCAACTGTACCACGACCTGTGATCGAGAATACGTCCTCTACTGGCATCAAGAAAGGTAAGTCAGTCAAACGTGGAGGAATTGGAATGTAGTTATCAACAGCATCCATTAATTCCATGATTTTCTCAACCCACTCAGGCTCACCATTCAATGCACCTAAAGCAGAACCTTTGATTACAGGGATATCATCACCAGGGAATTCGTAGAATGATAATAACTCACGAACTTCCATTTCAACTAAGTCTAACAACTCAGGATCATCAACTAAGTCAGTTTTGTTCATGAATACTACTAACGCAGGAACACCTACTTGGCGAGCCAACAAGATGTGCTCACGAGTTTGAGGCATAGGACCATCAGTCGCAGCAACTACGATGATAGCACCGTCCATTTGAGCAGCACCAGTTACCATGTTCTTAACGTAGTCAGCGTGACCTGGACAGTCAACGTGTGCATAGTGACGGTTAGCTGTAGAATATTCTACGTGTGCAGTATTGATTGTGATACCACGCTCTTTTTCTTCAGGAGCAGAGTCAATTGAATCAAATGAACGAGCTTCTGACAAACCTTTATCAGCCAACACTTTAGTGATAGCAGCTGTAGTTGTAGTTTTACCGTGGTCAACGTGACCGATAGTACCAATGTTTAAGTGTGGTTTACTACGGTCAAATTTCTCTTTTGCCATGTTTATGCGAATTAGTAATTATAAATTATTTCTATTTGTTATATACTCTTGCTTAACTTTTACAAGTACGAGCCAAAGATGGGATTTGAACCCACGACCTCTTCCTTACCAAGGAAGTGCTCTACCCCTGAGCTACTTCGGCTTACTAAAAAACCTTATTTACGTATTAATGCCCCCACCTTTAGATACATTATTATCAAAGAAGATAGAGACTAAATTTAATACTTGAAAAATTTGAGCGGAAGACGAGGTTCGAACTCGCGACCTATAGCTTGGAAGGCTATCGCTCTACCAACTGAGCTACTTCCGCTTAACAATCAGAAATTAGAGTAATCTAATCATCTAATTAAAAAAAGTGTGGAGGGAGAAGGATTCGAACCTTCGAAGCCGAAGCAACGGATTTACAGTCCGTCCCATTTGACCGCTCTGGAACCCCTCCAGACCTGTAACTCGCGTTACATTTAGAGCCTCTTATCGGAATCGAACCAATGACCTACTGATTACAAGTCAGTTGCTCTACCAGCTGAGCTAAAGAGGCTTCTAATATCTTTTTTAAAACTTACATTCTATCAACGTCTGACCAAGCATTTCTACCTTTTCAGCGAGTGCAAATATCGAATTTACTTTTGATTTCTGCAAGTTTATTTTTATTTTTTTTCATTTAAAGAACTAAGCAAACTTTCGTTGTTTTGAACCGTTGTTCCCTTGTTTGCTGATGCAAAGATAGACACAAAACTCACTTTACAAAAATATTTATCAAAAAAAAACCACACTTTTGGTCAATGATACTGATATGCAGCACAATAATTTTTCTATGCTTATTTGCCTGTTTTGGTTATTTACCTAATATACTATCTTTGGGCATGCAAATTTTACCGCAATCACTTTCTAAACTTATCCCATACTCGACACTTGTCACGGTGCTTTTGATGGGATCAGGCGAATTGAAGGCTCAAAATATTATTCAAAAATTGAGTAAAAAATTTCTTTCTTCTGAAAGAGACTCCACGCGTTCCGGCAGTTTTATGGTGTTGCCGGCGATTGGTTATGCACAGGAAACAGGTGTCGAATATGGTCTAGCCAGCACCTATAATTTTTATCTGGACAAATCTGACCCCAAAATACGGACCTCAACGGTCATGGTCATGGGAACTTTCACATCCAACAGCCAATCGAACTTCAAATTGCAGACAGATTTATGGACCAAAAATAACGACTACCATTTAATCAGTGAAATACGTTACCGAAACTGGCCCTTTAACTATTATGGGGTGGGTATGGACACCTGGAAAGCAAATGAAGAGCGCATCGATCAAAAATTATTTCGCATCAAACTGGAAGCTGAAAAGAAAATCAGCAATAACCTTTACTCGGGTCTCAACATTCAATACGACAACTTTACCATTCGTAGCGATACAGCCGATCGCATTTTCAATCAGTCCGACCTTATTGGAAAAACTGGCGGACAACAATTACTCCTAGGGCTATCGCAATTGTTTGACAATAGGGACAATGTTTCTTATACCACAACGGGCTATTATGCTAAGTTGCGCCTTGCCTATGCGCCCAAGCTATGGACACGTACTGATTTTACGGGGGCAAACCTCGATGTGGATCTCCGCGGCTTTATTCCGCTGCACAACCAAGTCACGCTGGCCTTACAGGGAATCTTTCGTTCCACATTTGGTAAAACCATCCCATTTTACAACTACCGTGAGCTCGGTGGAGACATGATGATGCGCGGTTATTACCTCGGACGTTATCGCGATAAAAATTACTTGGCTTCACAGGCTGAACTGCGTTATCGCTTTCATCCACGCTTTGGTATCGTTGGTTTTTCAGGCCTAGGATCTACCTTCTCTAAAGCAAATAGTAGTCGATATGTTGCAAGCTATGGCGGTGGCTTACGTTACTTCTTTAGTCTTGAACACAATAGCAGTATTCGCTTCGATTATTCCTTTGGCGAACAACGACCTGGAGAAAAGCGACAATCGGGATTCTATCTATCCTTAAGTGAAGCTTTTTAATAAAAAAGAGCATCGATAACTTAGAAATTATAGATGCTCTTTTTTATTATTACCGGACCACACACCTGTTCCTATCCGCTCTATCCTCCAATCTCATCAGTTTTGAAACATTAGTTTAGGCCCAAAAAGGATACAATGAACATAGTCCAACAGGTTGCCAGATAAGCGGTACAAAAGTAGATTAGAATCTTATCATAAAATTCTCCTTGCGCTGTTCTTTCCGAAAGAAAACCAAACCCATCCGGTACAAATCAATCGTCACCACAACCCGATCATCTTTTTTGATCTTATCCCAGTAGGCCTCCCTGCTCTCCGACTGATGAGGTTCGTTTATAATTAACATATCGCGGTCCCGAATATCGTTCAAAAAATTCAGTTCAAGATTGTCGCGATCAATATAATAGATATGTCGATAAGCATAATGCCCACATTGCTGCTGTAGGAGATTTGCGTAACTCTCCTGAGGCTCATGGGCCCAATAACTAAATTGATCGTAGATAAATGCTTTTAATAACCTATTGACCAATGCATATTTCTTCTGCTCCACTTTCTTTGCTTTCCGTATTGGGGCAGGGAATGCTGACAGTTTGTCAATAAGTTCTTTCCGATAGATCACTTCATCAACCAATTTATACACAAAAGGAGAATGGGTCCCATGGCGACTATGGGATACAAAATAATGCCGCCAATACTTAAGCCGGTAGTTCATTTCGCTGCAAACATCGCTAAATTTTATGATTTTTCACATGGAACATCACGGTTTATTTGGACAATCGGCAGGACTGCTCAACCCAAAAAAGAATTTTGGCGCCAGATAAAAAGTACTAAAACTGGAGTACAAAAACACTCCCCTGCCCTTCGGTGCTGTTCAGAAAAATGGTTCCCTTATGCAACAGCATAATCTGCTTACTTAAAGTCAAGCCTACACCTGTCCCCGTTTTCTTCGTTGTAAAAAACGGGGTAAAGATTTGCTCCTGAAGATCAGCAGGAATTCCTGCGCCGTTATCTTCAATTCGGACCTGCACCTTACCATCAACCTCCAGGGCAGATAAACTGATATAAGCGTCTTCCCTATGCTTAACCGCATCGATAGCATTCAACATTAAGTTGATGATAACCTGCTCAATCAAGTTGACATCCGCAGACAGCATGAGTCGCGTATTTTTTAGGATGATGTCGACGTCAATATTTTTCTGGATCAATGTAGGCTCAAGCAATTGATAAATATGCTCAAACAGCTGTGCAATCTGAATCGGTGCAAGTTGAGGTTGATCCACTTTATTGATCATACGATAACTTTTTGCAAAATGCAGTAACCCTTCACTGCGGCGTTTGATGGTGGAAATACCAATTTTTAGATCTTCTATATCCTCATATCCCTTAAAGTGATCCAAACGGCCATTTAGGGTTTCGGCAAGTGAACTGATAGGTGCAATGGAATTCATGATTTCATGCGTTAGCACACGCAACAATTTATGCCAGGCCTTTGTCTCTGTTTCATCGATTGCTTCGTTGATGTTTTGGTAGACAACAATCCTAAATACAGCATCCTGGGCCTCAAAACTTGAGCTTTGGATCAATAATTTGATTTTACCTTTACTCGACTGAACGGATTCCATTTGTTGCTGTCCATTTTCAAGCAACATAGTCTTTTCATATAAATCGCTGTTTTTTTTCTTTAGTCCGGAGATATTTCCAAGATGCGGCAAATGGAATAGTTGTTTAAATGCATCGTTGACCCACATCACCTTGCCACTATCCCTTTCATAGAAGATGATTGCAGAATTCAACATATTGATTACACGATCCAGGTACTGATGTTGAATTTCCTGTTTGATGCTGATATCCTTATAGGTTTCGTTGATCTGGTTAAAAGCAAGGAAAAGCTTTCCTTCCACAGATTTGGTATTTTTCACCAAGAAACGTCTTGTAAAATCACGATATTTGACAGCTTCAGAAAATTCAATCAATTGTCGGGCTAAAAAATTATATTGTGCATATAAATTAAAACCTAAATAAAGCATTACACAAAAGATCAAAGCAGCCTGCACATATTCACGCTTTAGTAACAAATAAGCACTCAGAAGAGCTGCTATCAGCAGTACAACAATCTTAATCGCATTTAGAATTTTTCCGTTCCGCATCGACTAAATATCATATTTTTCCAAACGTCTATAAAGCGCGGCCCTGGTTAGCCCCAATTCTTTCGCTGCTTTACTGATATTTCCATTATAACGCTCAATCGCTGACTTGATCGCTTTACGTTCAAGTTCTTCTAAATTTTGACTGCCAGGGCTAGATTCAACGATACGGCTCTCCATTTGCTGTTCAATTGGCGAGAAGAAAAGATCGTTACCAGCAATACTAAGCTGGTCGGCCATAATGACAGCGCGCTCAATACTGTATTGTAGTTCGCGTACGTTTCCTGGAAAATGGTATGCGGACATCTTCTTAACCGCATCCGACTCAAAGCCTTCAATCCGTTTATTGTATTTTTTTGAATAAATATCTAGAAAATGCTCGGCCAATAGCTTGATATCCCCCCCTCGCTCTCGTAAGGGCGGTACCTGAATTTCCACGGTATTGATCCGATAAATTAAGTCCTTTCGAAAGCGGCTTTCATCTGCAAGCTGCTTCAACGGAACATTTGTTGCGGAGATTAAGCGTATATCCACTGAAATTGGCTGATAAGAACCCAACGGCGTCACTTGTCTATTCTGCAATACGGTCAACAATTTCGCCTGTTGTTGCAAAGATATGTTGCCGATTTCATCAAGAAACAATGTTCCCCCATTTGCTGCTTCGAATCGCCCTTGCCGATCTTCTCGTGCATCCGTAAATGCCCCCTTTTTATAGCCAAAAAGTTCACTTTCAAACAATGTTTCTGTCAATGCCCCAACATCAACCTTGATATAAGTCCGATCTGAACGTAAAGATCTTCGTTGAATGGCCTGGGCAATCAGATCTTTACCGGTTCCATTTTCACCAAGTATTAATATATTGGCATCCGTAGGAGCGATTTTCTCCAACTTGTATTGCAATTCATCCATCACAACGGAATTACCAATCATATCAGGACTGTTTGTGCTGCTCAGCAATGAGCTTTTACTTTTCTTTTCCCTACTTTTTGATTCGGCAAGGGTGCTTTCTATTGTTGCGAGCAGCTGCTCATTTTCCCAGGGTTTCACCACAAAATCCGCAGCACCCTGCTTCAATGATTTTACAGCGAGATCAACAGCTCCATAAGCGGTTATCATAATGACATGTACCTGTGGAAACTTTTCTTTGATCCGTGACAACCAGTATAATCCTTCATTACCGGTATTAATCGTACTTTTAAAATTCATATCTAAAAGCACAAGATCATAAGGGCTCTTATCTAGATGTGGGATAAGATTCTCCGGATTGGGCTCAACTTGAATATGACTAACTTTAGGTTTAAGCAAGATTCTTGCCGCAGTTAATAAATCCTGGTCATCATCCACGACTAAAATAGATGCTTTTTTCATACTTCCTGACTTCATTGAAGATACTAAGATAACTATAAATTCAACGAGCCTGCGTAATAATCATTGATATATTTTTGCAGTAGCCATTCATATTGTTTTACCAGCAATTGAATCTGACTGTTATCGTATTTGTTTTTTGCAGTCAAAAAAATCACTGAATTACTGTTGCCCAATTCGAAAACTACTTTGGCAATACGAAAAGACTCCGCGTAATTTTCATTTTGGCTACGGAGCTGTGTAATCATGTTACTCGCATTCTGCAAATTGAAAACAGCATTAGAAGTTGCCGATCGTAAAATATTTTGCTGAATCTCTTTTTGAAATTTAGCTGACTGTAGATCTAATTTTGCCAGACGAACGTTATTGTAAACCTGCAGATGATTAAAAATCGGAACAGAAAGATTGAGAGAAATAGACTTTCCTACGTTATTACGCATTTGTGACCAATACGTTCCTTGAATCCCCAATTTAGAATAATTTGAGCCTAAACCGGCGCTTAGACTCAAGGATGGATAATAGTATGATTTCGCAATCTTAATATCCCGCTCCGCCACTTTGATCCGATAATCCAATGCCTGTATATCGGGCAATTGATCAACAGCCATTTCATAGAGCTGTTTCGCGTCCAGTCGTTGCCCGCTCTCTTTTATTCGAAGATTCTCCAATTCGCCCAATTGATTTTCATCCATATTGAGTAAGGCTGCAA
Organism: Sphingobacterium sp. 2149; assembly: GCF_031455655.1. Lineage (NCBI taxonomy): Bacteria > Pseudomonadati > Bacteroidota > Sphingobacteriia > Sphingobacteriales > Sphingobacteriaceae > Sphingobacterium > Sphingobacterium sp. 2149. Next base: position 20,916 of record NZ_JAVDTD010000024.1, read on the forward strand.
GCTTCACACGGCTACTGTATAGTAACTGACGATTATTTTCAATCGTATTGACATCATTTGCCAGTTGTCCTTTCAAATCAAAGTAATCTCCAGGATTAATTGCACCTTCCTTATGCATACTCTCCGCACGTCTGACCTGTTCTCGGGTTACTTCAGTCTGCATTTCCGATTGCCGCAATATATCCTGAGCAGTTAAACTTTGAATATAAGCAGTAATAACATCCAGTTTTAAGGCATTAATCTGCGTATCAAAAGTCAATTTACCGGCGGCCTTCGCGTCGGCGCGCATCCGTATATCATGAAATAAACGAAAACCTCTAAATAATGGAACGCTTGCGTCCAACGAAAAATATCCTGTTGAGTTATTGGACGAAATATATTGAAGGGTTGAATTATCCTGGGATCTTCCAGAAGTTAGGCTATGCTGCAGATTTGCGCCTACGTCGGGAAGTCTATTTGCTTTAGCCTGTGCTAAATTCACCTCTGCACGCCTCACATCCAGTTCATTCTGCAATAAGGTTGGATTGGCCTTTATTGCCAACTGGACACATTCAGCTAAACTTCGTTTGGAAATTTGCTTATCGTCAGTACTTGTCACTGTTGTTGTTTGCGTCACTTTTTCTGGTAGCCGCTGCTCAGTCTGCTGCGCCTCGGTCTTTGCATAACTCAATAAAAAGCATAATGTAGTATATATATAGACTCTCTTCATATCCATTTTTTATTTTCTTGCTGACCATCGCCATGCCAAACAAATAAAACGCTAAATATCAAAATGATATAAAAAGTGACTTTTGAAAAATGTTCGTTAATGAACAGTCGGTGTGCGTAGTTGGACAATTAAAATCCACAAGCATATAAATAGGAACATGATGAAGATCAAGTTCGCCCTTTACTCGTTTATTCTACGGATATTCATCGGTACTTGCACGGAGTTTATTCGGTTACAACCGAAGAAGCTTCGAAGAAGCACCGAACAAGTACCGAACAAGCACCGAGCAAAGTCCGAATGGTCTTATACGGCTATAGCTTTACAGTTTTGTTTAAAAACGTAAAGGAAACATGAATGAACAAGCCTTATCAAGATTTGAATTCGAAGAAGAATT
>NZ_JAVDTD010000025.1:0-19420 GCF_031455655.1 Sphingobacterium sp. 2149
GACTAAAACTATACCACTAAAGTGGCATCATTTGAACCGTAATAGCTGGCACCATCCGACCGAAATGACTGGCACAAATCAAACCGTAATATCCAGACAGCTGATCTAATGCTGCTATAACAGCACTATCGTCTTTCTTACTAACATAGTAATATTGTGAACGGCACATACCTGTCAAGTTACAGGCGCCGGTTACACTCAAACCGTGCTCTAGGACAATCTCCTGAGTTAACTGTTTTTGTTGCCGGAGCCCCAACCTTTTTTTGTGATGACTTCTTTTAGGATATCATGGTTCATACTCAGTTCGGAAAACATCTTTTTTAAGCGTGCATTTTCTTCCTCAAGTTCCTTCAGGCGCTTGACATCTGATGCTTCCATACCACCGTAACGGCTTTTCCAGTTATAAAAGGTGGCTTTGCTAATCTCAAGCTCTCGGTAGATGTCATCGATCTTTCGACCTTCTTCTCCCTCTTTGAGTGCTCGAACAATCTGGGTTTCTGTAAAACGTGTCTTTTTCATCGTATTACTTAAATCTAAATATTTATGTCCAGTTTTAAGCTGTTGGATTTTTTGGGACACTTACATGGATATAAGATTCTATGTGATGAAGTAATCCGCTTCCATTTCATTGTCAATTATTATAACACATAAAGAGTCACGAACCAACTTTTCTCGTCAAACTCAATTTTCACCCATCCAAAACAATGGAATTACTCGACAAACTGGAAAAACAAAAAAAAATGCCCTTAAAACCTATGAAACAAAGAAATAGGGTAAAACAGGTAGTTCATAATGGTCAAACACGAGTTTGACGAGAATATTTTTTCCGAGTGGATAGTAGGCAGATTTTAGTGAAAAATATTAGCCACTAAACAATAAAAATTATGGAACTATCTAATTCAGAAATTCAACAATTTTTAAAAATCGAAAAGGAAATTATCGGAAGTGCGGATTATTCAAATAGCACAGGTAAAGAAATTTTTGACGAGACAGATGAAACTGGTACAGTCACAATGACAACTTCCTATTCATAAATGATTATTTATTGAAATTTAACATGATGGAGAATGGTTTTTCATGTATACTTATTGAAGATGAAGCATTAGCGATTGAGATGCTACAAGACTATATTAGTCGTAGGAATGATCTAATCCTTATGGGAACTGCTATAGAGCAATCAGAAATCCAAAGTCTACTGAGAATTTATTCTCCTACAATCATTTTCCTTGATTTAGTTATACCTTATGGAGATAAAAATGATTTCAATTATTCAAAATTTCCAGAGTCCTCAATTTTTGTTATAATTTCTGCTACACCAATAAGCCACTATAATGGAGAAATTCCCAATGGGGAAATATATGAACTATTGAAGCCGATTTCTTTCGAAGATTTCAATAAATGTATAGACAAAATTTTAAAAAATATTAAGGTAACTAATGTATAGGCTTGTTAAACCTGCAGATTTCTTTATAATTAGAAACCCAAGATTGCCAATTAGCTTTTTCGATAGAGTGAATAATTGCAAGACTGAATTGGAATTTTGGGATTTTATCGTTGAATTTTTCAAAGATCCACAGTTGCTTGATGCAATTGCTATAGCCAGTCAAGACCTTTTCAATCTATTAGAAACATTATTAAATAAACCCTTTACACAGGAAACTAGGAATATATTGCCGTCAATATATAAATACATCAGTAGAATGTCTAACCGCCCTACTCCATTTGGAAAGTTTTCATCTATTTCTATTGGGAATATTTCAAATGTAAATACCAAACTTGTTTTAAACAACAAGTTTCTTTCTAAATACCGCTTGGATTATGCGAGCCAGGAAATAATAAATAAACAGTTATTAAACGATGAAATTACGATTGAGAATATAATCTTTTATCCAAATTCAACGCTTTTCAATAATGGTGACAACTTCTCATACATCGAATATACAGAGCATTTTTCTGATAGAAAATTTAACTGGTCTAGGATTAACTCAAACATTTTAATTAAAACAGTTATTTCCAATGCCAGCAAAGGGCAAACAATCAAACAAATAATAAATTTTATCGGACAGTTTGGGGTAACAGAAATTCAAGCTAGAAAATTCATATTTGAGCTAATCGAGCATAAAATTCTCATACCAGAAACTGATCCTATTACTACAGTTGATAGCTTAGATAATTTTTTCAATAGAGCCCTTAATATATCTAAGGGAACAAATTTTTATAATAGTATTATTGAACTTTCTGAAATTTTAGCTAACAGTGAGTCAGACGGAATCAGCTCATCGAAATGTATTATCAAGGAAGCTTTTTCGAGTTTATTTCACAAAGATCCCAAAAATTTGTTCCAAGTGGATTCAATGAGAAAAATGACCGAAGGCAATCTAAATGATATTGAAATTTCAATTATAATACGCGAGATATTCGAATTAATACATTTAAATCATAATAAAAAAGCTGACGATCTACAACTTTTCACAAAGAAATTTTACTTACGATATGGAGATCAGGAAATCCCCTTGATGGAGGCATTAGATTTTGAACAAGGTATTGGATATGGTACTCAAACCTCAATTTTAGAAAGAGAACTCCCACTGCTAAATGGACTAACTGGCAGTCAAACAAACAATATCCCCGATTATTCTGAATTTGTTGAATCAATTGTAGAAAAGTATTCTGAAAAGCCAGATTATAGTAAAGGTTCAATAGAACTGAAAGAAAAAGACTTTGAGATATTTGGGACAAAGAATAATTCAGAAAAAAACAAGTTACCCCTTGGCTTATATATATTCGGAAACCTATTAGAAACAAAATCTGATATTAAGGATTTCAGATTTCATTTAAAAGGTTGTGGAGGCTCATCGTCGTTACCGTTGCTCACCCGTTTTTCATATCTTGATGAGACACTGAAGACTAAACTTTTAAAGCTTGCACGAGAAGAACAAAACCAATTAAATGAAACTATTCTGGCAGAGATTGTATTTTATCCTAAATCCAATGCCGGAAACATTCTTGCAAGGCCAAGTTTATACGAATATGAAATTCCTATTATTGGTCAAGCTGCCGTTGATAAGGATCATACAATACCATTAAGTGATATATATTTAAAAGTAGTAAACGGAAAGGTAATTTTAAGGTCAAAAAATCTAAATAAATGTATACTTCCTAGACTCAGCAGCGCGCATAACTTCCATTATGGAATGACTATTTATAGATTTTTATGTGATGTTCAACAACAAGAAAATTCCATTAAGATTTCTTGGGATTGGCATCCAAACACAAGAAAAAATTTCTTTCCCAGAATATGCTATAAGCATCTTATTCTTTCCCGTGCCGAATGGCATATCCCACATATAGAATTTAGGACTTTGAATCTTAAGGATGCTAATGAAAAAATCGAATATTTTATAAAAAAATACCAGCTCCCTACAAAAGTTTTAATCGCCAATGGAGACAATGAAGTTTTAATTGATCTAGGTAACGAAATTGGGAAACAGATCTTTTTAAAAGAATTGAATCATAAGGGTCTAAGGCTAATCGAAAATATTTATGATGAATTTAGTAGCCCAGTTATTAATTCTGACGGCGAAGTATTGTCCAATGAAGTGATTATTCCAATTATTGGAAATTCCACTAGAGGTTCCTCTTCCCTGCCTATTCAGTCCGAAAGTAATATTAAGCGAACATTTGTTCCGGGAAGCGAATGGCTATATCTCAAAATTTATTGTGGTGAAAGAGAAAGCGATAGGATCATTCAAGAAGAATTGCAACGGATAGTTCAAGGGCTAAAGCAACATGATAAAATTCAAAAATGGTTTTATATCAGATATGCCGATCCAGAACCGCATCTGCGCGTACGATTTCAATTAAATGGAGAATTGGAAAGTACATTTTTAATAGTCTCGAAAAGTATCAACAATATCTTGGAGCCATTAATTAAAAGTCGCCGCATTTCAAAGTTCATTCTTGATACTTATGAGCGGGAACTTGAACGTTATGGTTTCTCAAACATTGAAAATTGCGAATCTATATTCCACTTAGAGAGTGAAACGATTACCAAATTATTACCCTATATTAAACGTGAAGGTGAAAGCCTTAGATGGAAGCTGGCATTAGGAATGACGAAGAATCTTCTTTCAGCATTCAATTATACAATTGCTGAACAAATATCATTGCTTAATTTATGGAGAGACAGTTTTCTTAAGGAATTTGACACTGTACCAAAATTAAAGTACAAACTGGATAAAAATTTCCGGGAAAAGAAGGATGAAATCTCTTCATTTATGAAAATAGAAAACACTAATTATTGCTCGATACTCAATGAATATAAGGCCCAAATGACTTTAGTCGCAGAAAAATGCAATAAGAATAAAGATTTTCAAATGATGAACGTGAGAATAATTGGCTCTCTAACACACATGCTTTTGAATAGAATTTTCTTCACCAAACAAAAAGAACAGGAAATGGTAATTTACCATTTCCTTGTTAAGATCTTAAATTGTGAGTTCAAGAGAACTGAATGTTAAAAAGCAATTAACCTCCCGTTAATCCTAAACGTTTAAACAATTCAGCTTTATATTGACCACCAATTGGCACATCTTCCAAACTGCCCTTCATTTTTATTATATTACCTTCAACTTGCTTAGCATAATCTAGATTAATGATGTAAGATTTGTGTACTCGGATAAACTGCTTTGCATTGACCAAGGATTCTTCCATTTCCATTAGTTTTTTCCACACATGGTACGTTTTTTCCAATGTTTCAACCCATACGTAATCCTTATCTGCCTTGATTGAATATACTTCATCGTAAGGTGTAATGATAATATTTGACCTATCTTTAATTATAAGAAAGTTCAGTTCCGGTTTGCGTTCCTTCTCCAAGTTTAAGTACGCCTGGGCTTTTTCTATAGTCTGCAAAAGACGATCTACGCCAAATGGCTTAAGTATATAATCTAGGACATTTAATTGATATCCTTCAATAGCATGTGATGGATCACCAGTAACAAATACAAATAAAGGAGGATTTTTAAGGCTTTTAAGAAAATTAACACCGTCCAAATCAGGCATTTGAATATCACAGAATACCAGATTTATTTCTTTTGATCTTAACACTTTCATTGCATCAAATGCATTATTAAATACTCCCACAATTTCTATATCGGGAATTTTCTCTAAATGAGACACGAGTATTTCCTGTGCCAGTTGTTCATCATCAATTACAATACATTTAATCATTTTTCAAGATTTATTACAATTCAATTTCAAGTACTACAGTGTAACTATTCAAATTATCTAATATGTCTAATTTATATCTATCCATATATCGAAGTTCCAGTCTCCTATTAACATTTTTCAATCCAATGCCACCTTTTGGTGGTTCAATACTGCTTTTATTTACTCCATTAGCAACTACGAATTTCAATACACCGGCATCAATTGTTAATGAAACATCAATCCATGCATCTGCTCTGCTTCTTTCTGGCCCATGTTTGATGGCATTTTCGATAAAAGGCAATAACATTAATGGGACTATTCGATAAGGTTCCTTTATCTTTTCTATATTAAAATTCAGATTTATGTTATTACCAAATCTGATCTGGATAAGGTCCAGATAATCATTTAAAAACTGAATTTCTTTTGCGATGAATATTTTATCATCATTGGTCTGATAAAGCAAATACCGTAACATATTAGACAGTTTCATTATGGTATTAGGAGTACTGGGTTCTCCTTTTTCAGCCAGCCTATATATGCTATTTAACGTATTAAATAAAAAATGGGGAGAGATCTGAGATTTAAGAATTTCTAGTTCCATCTTAAGGTTATCTCGTTCCAGATTTGCTTTATCTAATTCAAGATTAGTAGTCTTTAATTCTAAATTTGCTTTTTCAAGTTCGAGTTCTGCCTGGTTCTTTTCTAATAAGAGCATCTTGTTGCCTTGAACAATAAGATGCTTAACCAATTTTGGTGTTAATGGTAGGGATACAAGGGTTAAAAAATCAGGAAATGCACCAGGAAATTTTTTAAGTCGATAAATACCGAAATATCCATCACTGGTAAAAAATTTCACATACTTATAAATGCCACTACCTTCCTTTAATTCAAAATCAGTAAGAAAGTCACATGCAAAATAAGTAATATTTAACCACCAGATATATGATAGGATTATAAATATTATGAGGGGAAGTACTTTTCTTTTTTCTATCCATTTTGAAATAAGCCAAATACCGGAATAGAACAAGGATGTAGTGACAAAAAGTTCTTTTGCTACTAAAATCCAGATATAGCTCCCTCCTAGCCTTCTATAAGTAAAATAATACGTAAAAAAGACCAACATCCAAAAAATTATATGCACGATCACCCTTACGAAAGGCGTATACCATTTCCCCCAAATAACTTCACTTCTCATGTAATATTGGTTTACTTACTAATATCTTTTTATTCAATATGTAGTCAAAAATTTACTAAATATAATAAAGAAAGATCTTAAAGAAAGATAATCGATACATAACATGACACAAGAATAATTTTCGCAAAAACTAACAACCTCTAAATAAAGGAATTAAAAAAAATATTCGGCTTTTTTGGTAAGCTTAGAGATATCAAATCATTACATTTCAAAATATTGTGGTATTTCAAAAGTTTGTCAAGGTCAAATTGCTGTTCGACGAGAATATTTAACATTAAGGTTTAATAAACATATTTTGATTAGTTATAAATTTTAGTCAGAACTATACCTCACTGATCAATGACCTCTCCCGATATTTAGGCGTCTTCTAAAGTAGAAAATTCTGCTGTTTTGTTTTTTTTTTATAAACATTTCAGGAGTCAAATCCCCTAAAAAGCTGTGGAGTTTGAAGGTGTTGTACTCTTCCATCCAGATTTCAATTTTTTCCTTCGCATCTTCCAATGACAGAAACCAATGCGCATTTAGGCACTCGTCCCGAAAACTTCCAATGAATGACTTAATATACGGATTATCTGTTGGTTTTCCTGCCTGGAGAAAACTAATTCCACCTGATGTTCATAAGCCCATCTATCGACCTCCTTGGAAATAAATTATTCACCTGTGTTTGCTTTATTTGGTGTTCATGATTGCTCCGCAATTCCGATCCGTTATCCACTTGGATTTTTCTGGGTATTGCCTGTTGGAATAGTCGGAGCTCTTCCAAAACAGAAACAACGTCACTTCCTTTAAGCCCCTGTCCAACCTCAATAGCCATGCATTTACGGCTATAGTTATCCACTATAGTTAAGCAGCGGATTTTCCTGCCATCGAACAGCGCATCAGCGACAAAGTCCATACTCCAGCAGTCATGTAAATTGGAAAAACCGGTCTCTCGGATCGATGAGCAGCGGCACGGCAGCGTCTGGGCCTTTTCATCCGTAGATTTAAGCCTTCTTCTTTATAAATTCGATAAATCCGTTTTGGATTATCCCGCCAGCCTTCACGTTTCGATAGAACAACAATGCGTTCTATGGCGTAACGCACGCGTGTTTCAGCAATGCTTTTTATGCGAAGGCGTAATGGACTGTCATCTGGTCTTTGGTGTTTATAATACCAAACTGAGGTGCTCAGCAGAGATATCTCGCACGCTCTGCGTAGGGAAATTCGATAATCAGAAATGAGTCCGGTAACCATGCTTCTACGCTGCGAAGGCTTTAAAACTTTTTTTTAATACATCCTGGAGCATCCGTTTGTCCTAAGATCGGCCACGAGCTTTTTCAGCTGTGCATTTTCTTCTTCCAATTGCCGGAGCTTACGCAGCTCCGATACCCCCAAGCCACCGTATTTCTTATTCCGGTTGTAGAAGGTAGCTTCGCTGATACCCATTTTTCTGCAGACTTTTTCCACACGGGTACCTGTCTCGGACTGTTTGATCGCAAAGGCGATCTGTGCTTCGGTAAACTTTGATTTTTTCATCGTTTTTCCTACCTTTTAAAATTAGTAATTCAAGTCCGAATTCCCTACTTTTAAATACTCCAGTTTTTTGGGGAGAGGTCAATTCTATTTGGTTTCATTTTGATTTTTAAAGGTTCAGTTATCGCAGTAAGTATATATTTTATTAAAAACAATCTAAAATATTCTCGACGAACTCAGAGTTGAACTATATCAAAGTAGTTTTTTACTCGATCAAAGATTTACCAAACACAGAGAATGCCTTTAGGTGTAGCATTATTTAGACAAAAATCGTTTAAATAATTACTAATCAAACGAGAAAAAAAATGAGAAATTCATTCAAATTACTTCTTTTATCAGTATTTTTTATTTTTAACGAATCTTGTAAAGAAAATGAAATTGAGCCTCCTATTATAGACCCTCCAATGTATAGTAACCAATATACATGGAAAGAAACTGCTATAAAAAAGGGAAATGAAGATTGGAAAGAACTTCCAAATGGTAATATTCTTCGCCTTTATACTGATTATAAAGTAGATGCAGATACTATGTTTGGAGCTTATGAATATAATGGCATAAATGCAAATATTGAGATAAATACTCCACCATCAATATACAAAGGATTTATTAAAAAGAAGGATTCACTATTTTTAAAAATACCAAATGAAAAAGGACAGGAAAACTCTTATGTTTCCTTGAATTGTGAAATTCTGAATAACTCCGAAATGATTATTAGGAATGGAAAAAGTGATCCTGTGGTAAGTATCAAATACAAAAGATAAAAAGAAACCCGTATGGAAAATACGGGTTTCTTTTATTATAAATTTGTGTGATTATTTGTTAACCTACAACAATTTGGAGGATTAGGATTGCCATTATTCAAATATGCTTGCAAACTCGATCGTTCTTGAGCAGTCATTACAGTATTATCAGATTTATAAACAGTTGGAGCCAATTCTCTATAAACGTCTGATCTGGCTATATATGGTAAATAGAAATAGTTAGCATACGACCTATCCAAATCTGATAGCGCAGTTCTATTAACAGGATAAGTCCCCCCTGCATTTAATGTAATCACAGGAAAATTAGCATCTTTAGCGAAATCGGTCATACCATACATCATAATTGAATTTAGATCAACACTACTTCCAAACATAAAATAATTCCCTGTTCGCTTATCAAAATTCGTTTTATAATCATCTCCAGTTAGCCTACATCTATCAGGATGGACAGTAATGGTATTGTCGCGATCAGGTCTAGTATGCTCGTGGTATAAACCAATGGCATGCATAATTTCGTGCGCCACAACACCCATAGGAACTGAAAAAGGAGGCAAAAAAGGCCCCATTGATTCATCCTGCTGAAGGCTTAACCATTGACCAGCATCTCCCCGACCCTGTGTCGCTGGATTCTTAATTGCATCCCATCTCCCAACAGTTGACCAATTTCCTTCTGCATTCCAAGCACTAGGATTAGTAGAAGTACCATGAAAGAATTCGATGTAGGGATAATAAAATCCCCATTGAGAATCATACGTAGGCTGGCCTGTTGCATTGTAAAACCTTATATTTGTTGTTGATTCAATGTGTTGAATGGCGGCACTAATGGCTAACCTTGCTCCAGCGCTGACATTGGAATTTACAGTATATCTTACCATAGCCCACATTCTATTTTCATTTGGGTGAACACCAACACTTTTGGTATTGGGATTTGTTTTAAATAATCTACCCGAAGATGACGGTGACGCGTTTTGATAAGGTTGATCCAAATCTTCTTTGGCAACCGCTTCAAAAGAATTATTCGTTTTTATCAATTCAAATTGACTAGGTGTCAGTAAGATGTCACCTTCTATAAAGTAATTCTCACCACGCTTTTCAACCGTTGCCCCAGACTCTAGGGTAATAAATTCACCTTTAGCCTTTTTCGCTATTTCTTGAATATGTTTCGGTTGGTCAGCTATCTTGTCCTTACTGCAAGATAAAAGTAAAGCTATCATCAATAATGATAGAGTTTTCAAATTAAGGGTTTTCCTAATCATAATAGTGTTTATTAAGGTTAAAAAATAATCAGACATTTAATACCGAGATATTTCACCCAGAATTTCATCGAAAACTTCTTAGAAGTTCCAAATTGATAAGCGATTATCAAAGTACTTTTACAGAATAATAATATTGAAACATTTACGATCCACAAAATTTTCTCGACCAACTTGATTTTGACCCATATAACTTTAAGAAAATCCTAGACAAAATAATCCCCTTTTATACTTTCTGAAATACAAAATCATTTACAAAAACTAATAAATAATCAAATAATTAATAACTGTAGCATTTCGCTAATTCAAAACGTATTATTGACAATCAATACACTATAATTATGAGAACGATAATATTATTTTTAGCGGTCATTTCCATAGTACTATATTCTTGCGACAAAAACGGGAATCCTTTACCTAGTTCAAATAAACTGGAAATACAGAAAGATGGAATTACTTACGTAGATGCAAGAGCTCTAATTCTCCCACCCGGTGCACCTAATAGTCCATTTCTAAGATACACTCCCCCACCAACGGAATCATATCAGCAGTATAAGGAAAACGTCACATTATCTGCTTCTCCATATACGAAAGGTGAAAATCCAAAAGGATTTGACATTACCATCTATTGTCCTGTAAACGGAGGAGTTGTTTTAAACAAGAAATATGAAATAAAGCCAAATGCTGGAAAAGAAAGAATCCAAATTGAAAAGGGAAACATATATTTTGATGATTTTGACAATGCATTTATTAGATACTCTGATAATGATAAGATCTATTATTATGGAACAGGTTACATCATGTTCACACATTTTGATGATGGAGGCAGCCCAAGCAATACTAAGGGTTCTGGAATAATAGATTTTTCTATCCCAAATGAAAATGGAGGTAGAACATCTTTGAAGGGAACTTTTACTTTATAAAGATCTCTGGATTAGATCTTCTCTTAAAAGGTCATCCACCAAAGAGAAGATCTAAAGAGCTAAAATAACACATTAGTACCACTATCTTTATACCAATTAAGGGTCCGATAATAGTTTAAATAAAAATCCTCAGATTCTGGAATAAAACAAGTCAGTCCAGAAAAAGCCTTAATTGGCTTTCCCAAAAATTGGTCTGTAGCGTTTTTATAAATAATCGTTTTCTCAAGCTGCGTTTTAATTGGACCAAGCTCCGAAAGAGGAAAATTGACCTCCAAATAATTTACAAAATCAAAAGTTGGTACAGGAAAATCCTCCGTATAATCTAATCTTTGGACATTGGTCCTTACTGGTATACCAACCGACTTATTTTTTAAATATAAATCTGCACATAAACTTGAAAGTTTAGAAAGTTCTTTTGTATTAAGCAATGTAACAGATGCAGATTGCATTTGACCTGTATAAGAACTATAGTGTTCAAAATACTGATGTGCAACATTTATTAAATCAGGCTCCTTATAGGCAAGATAAGGTAACACTTTTCTATAAGGAAAGCCACTTGCTAATACTTCTGTTGGAGATGCAATAATGTATTTCGTCTTTTCCTTAAATTCCCAAAGAACTTCTATACTTGCCATGTTGCAGGCGTCAAATATAATGTATTCGAATCCTGATGGAATTGAATTTTTCAAATTAATAATATCCATCTGTTTTCCTTGATCTTCTCCAAAGGACCGTGTTTCTATCCGTTTTGAAATAGGTGGTGCCCATGAGGTCGCATGAGACCACAAAATTAAACCATAACTTTCTGCAGGGAATAATTCCTTGCTATCATTGATTGCCATATTCAATTGTTGTGAACTACTATTTGAAATGGTATACTTCTTTATTGTATCACTAGCTATTACTTTTAAGTCCTCATCAAATTTCACTCGAAGAAGAATTGCTTTATCATTACTTGAACGGAGGTAAACTAAAACAGCAGCGTTTTTAAAAGAATTAGCTGCTATTTCCATATCATTAATATTATCAAGCGCGTATTGTCTTAAATTATTGTTAGCCTCCATGACGACAATAATCGTATGATCGTATTTAATTTTTGGAGGTTCAACAGGATCATCTTTTTTACACGAAAAGAAAAGAAACACAAATATTATAGAACTTAGTATAAATCTCATGTTTAACCGTATTAAAAAGGAGCCGATTTAGTTCGACTCCTTAATTTAAATTATTTAGCCTCTTGTTTAATGGAAATCTTACGAAAACCATTGCCATTATGGATTGTAAAATCCAAAGTTCTTAATTCATTCTTTTCATTGCTCCCAATAGAAATCTGAATTCTTTTATTATCTAATTTTTCGATCGAAAACCACTCACCCTTAATAAGGTAAATATTATCGACACCGGCCGGAGACTTTTTAGTTTCCGTTTCAATGGACTTGTCATTTAATACTAATTGTTTCCCATCAACTGTTAAATCCAAGAATTGCCATTCAACATTATTTTTTGATACAAATGTTGAATCAAGTCCTTCCTTCTTTACGATAAAAGGTCCAGAACTAAAATCAGGGGCATGGGCATATCCTATTTTATCCTCACAAGAAATTATTGCAAGAACAAAAGTGACCATGATAAATAAACAGGATAGAATCGAAGTGTTTTTCATTTTTTAATATTTATTTATAAATGCAATAGAATTCCCAATCATGGGGAAAGCTACTTGGTGCATCAGCTGTAAAATGCGGTGATGAAAGAACAGTAAGATAGTAACCATTTAAATTACCATTCCCTGGACCCCAGCCATAATTAACATGAATAAGATCAGATCCATTAGAATATAATCGGTACCCATCAGAGATATATGCATGTCCGTCACCTCTTGGAATTCCTAGAAACGGCTTTTTAGTCCTTGAGCTAATAATGATAATCCCATTTGAATAATTTTTTAGCGTGCTTCTGATATTGGCTTTGTTGGTATTGACGTTCATCAAACCAAAGTTACTGAATAATTTTACTCCATCGGATGTTTTAGCCCCACTACCGGAAGCATCATAATCCATACCGACAGCAGCCCCGATTTGTCTCACAAACTGGCCAAAAATATCTGCTTGACTTGGAAATAAATTTCTGAATGTAAAATCCCTAAATTGAATCAGATCATTATAGTTCAGATTTACACCATTGAACGAACCAACATATCTAGTTACAGTGAAGGCCTGTGCAACCGCTATTGCTACACATCCGGCAGGATAATTACTAGGGGTATATCTATTGAACGGATCTTGGGATTGACTCCATTCGACACGCACCTTAGGAAGAACTTCATCGACTAAGGTAACAGGGACATATCCGCCGCCGCCACCACCTCCACTACCGTCATCTCGTATTTCCGGTTGATCAATACTAAAAGATTGCGGTATAGTCTACTGCTGACAATATAAATGAAAGTGCGCCCAAATTATTATCCGTATTTTGAAGTACATTTTGGAATGAAAAGTCCCCTTCATCAAAAATAGCAAGTACCGGTTCACACTGTGTATTTCTCGATACAATCATACCTCCCTTTTCACCGGAAAAATCAACATAATATAATAATGTATCTCCACTGGAACTACTCTTGGTTTTAGCATAAGATAGACCAGTAGAATTCAGCATATCTGATGTCAGAGCCTGTACCTCATTAATCGTCGGTTTAACTTCCGTATTGGATTTTGTACTTGCCTTAGACTTTGCACCTCCAGTATAATATTGAAGTGCAATGCTCTTTGCATCAGCGATTGTTCTAATATTTTGTTTCCCAACTTTTTCTAAATTAGGAGAAACGTTTTCTTTTTGACAAGAAATAAAAAACAATATTCCAGCTATGCTGAATACGTTTAAAAATTTTGGTTTAAATTTCATTAAGAATAGAAAGTGATATAATTACTATTTGAGGTATACCTTGAAATACAAAGTTCCTCCCATTGACAGAGAGGAACTTTGTTCAATTTTATTAAAAAGGTTGCTGAGTAATAATATAAGCATCACCTGGATAAGGTGCATAATTATTTAGATAATCTTGTAATTGCTGTCTTTGGGTCGGAGTAAGCTGGACATTATTTCCATCATACACCACGTCGTCTAACTGTCTATAATTGTCGGTTCTAGCAATGTAAGGAAGATAGAAATAGTTTATAAAAGCTCTATCAGTATTTGATAGAGTTTGATTAATATTTATAGTAGAACCATCTTTTTTCCAGATACTATTACTGCCATTACTAGAGAACTCTGTTGATCCTGCTAAAGTGATAGAATTAAAATCAAACGATCCAATTGAATAGTAATTGGTAGTAATTTTATCAAAATGATATCTGTTATCCGGGTGAACGTTATTCGTATTAATGTTTACGTAAGTATCGCGATCATTTCTCTGTTGTTCATTATACATCCCCGCAACATTCATTAATGCTCTTTTAATAAAAGCAACAGTAGAACCCTCAGGTAAATAAATATTTTGTTCTCCTCCCTGAAGACCAATATAAGAAGATCCTTTTTTATTCCCTGTGGCTTTGCTTATATGCACATTAGGATATTTGAAATGATAAACTGGATCTTCGTCTAAATCATAAAGGGAATTATAGAACCTGATATTGGTTTCTGCCTGAATTTGGGATATAGCATCAGTGAGATTTTGTTTTAACTCATAATCAGCCTGTGTAACTAGTGTAAGTCCAACCTTTAACCTGATCATAGACCAGAAACGATTCTGATAAGGATGAACCCCAAAAGCTTTAGTTCCAATTGGAATTGGTTCAAACACACCGCCCTGAGATGGAATATTCTTATCAATGAGTGTAGTTTTAGAATTTTTATGTTCGCTTTCCAAAAATGGATTCCCTGTCTCTTTCCAGTTTATCAACTGCTGATCTGTATAGAGGACAGAATAAGATGCTGCTTTTTTCTCTTGGTCAGAAGTTTGTGAATCTCAGATGTCATTTTTCTGGCAGGAGACGAACAGCAACGCCAATGACATTAACTTTAAATAATTGGTAGTTTTCATTGATTTGATTAATTATTTGACTTTGTTAGTTGAATTATTATCATTTGAATAGTTCATACCCTTCACTGCTTCCACATACTTATGATATAGTTCTGGAGAAATGTGAAGTTCGCTTGCTTCCTTCTCAGATATATCCAGAACATATACTGAATTCTTTAAGATAATTCGATCTGATAACATCAGATCTGCATTAGACTGCATTTTAAAAAGAGTTTCCAAACTGTCCTGCCTTACTTCGGCACGTGACTGTGTTTTCTCCATTTCGATAGATTTAATATCTTTCCTACATCCGATGGTAATAAGTCCCAACAAGAATGCTAAAAACAAATACGTTTTGATTTTTCGTAAACTTTTCATATCAATGATTTTTGTTAAGTGTTGTTCGGAATTCACCTTTTATCGATAGCAACTTTTTGTTGTCCGATACTATGGGCGATGGAATTATAAGTTCTAGTATGCCTCTAACTTCCATTTTGTCCATATCAATAGATTTAATGACCATTTTCCCTGTTCCAAAGCAATTATTATTTAAATCACCATTTGCCGAAATAATAGAATATGCTTTTTGTTTATCTCTATACTTTATCTCATAATTGACAGGCATAAGGTAATCTTCACCAGGGATAGCCTCAAATAGATATTCCTTGTTTACCTGTAATTCAGTATCCAAAGGGCAATAGATCTCTAAATTGTAATACTTAGCCGCCACATCCGAATTTGCATTCTCCAGTTTAGGGAAAGTTTGAAAGATTAAATATTTATAATTTTCACGGTCATTTAGGTAATAGTAACCAAACCAAGGAAAACGTGCAGCTCCTGGAGGCGAAAAGATTGGCGTTTTATCCATATATTCAACACCGTTAACTTCACATTTGAACGTTGAAGAACTCAATTCCTCTTGTTGTTTCTCTTTTTTACATGCGATAGTCAATAAACTCATCAACACCACTATAGATTTAAAAAACATATTGTATAGTCTCATTTTTAACAAGTTAATTCGGATAATTCTCTTTATAAACAACCGTAAATGGAGTTTTTTGAATAATCTGTTCCTGATAATTTAGCAACATCAACCTATAAACCAGCACTTGGTTATTCGGAAATGCTTTTATCCTTTCGAGTTCTTCGGGAGGTAAAATATCTTTGATATATCCATTAGGTGACCAAAGGATACCTCTTTGACTTCCTTCATCGTTGACAATTACGGCTGCTAATGGATTCCACCTAGCATTAGCATACTCTCCTGTTGCATTCCTTCTTATTATTGCCATTGTGGCATTATTATACGTCACCTTGATTCCTGTTGAAGTAAAAACTTCCCCTTTATTATTTACTATCCAACTGTTAAACAGAAGATTCCACACATCATATCCAGTAATTCGAACAAAAACAGGAGCGCTCTCATTTCCATTTGCATCCCTCACTTTTAAATAGATAGTGGTATTATCATTATCTTCCGTAGTACCAAGTTTAACTTCTGGAGACTGCGAATCAAACCATTCTATAGGGCCATCTTCATTCTTAACACCCCATTGATAAACAACAATATTTTTATTCTCCATGATAAAATCGGCATACCCCGGCTCTGTATCAATACAGTTTGCTTTTATTGTATAAAAACCAGGTTTTCGAACTACATCCGCTAGCACAAAGCGAGGGGTTCCAACAGCAACTCGAGTGGTAAGTTGTGTACCACTCACATTAGCGGTAATATCAATTATTCCCTTGCCTGTAACCGTAAGAACACCAGACGAATTAATAGTAGCAATACTTGAATTTGAGGTACTCCATGTAATGCTTGCAGTCCCAGGATTAATTACAGAATATTGAGATCCTGTTTTTCCCAACCTCGGTCCTGCAATTGAATATCTTAATTGGGCTAATAACCATCTTGCTTCTTCCATTCCAAAGTCAATATGACCATTGGAAACCATATCATTATAAAAAACATTCCCACCAAACGGGGTATTTGTACTTGCTGGTTTAGTGGTAAACATTGCTGCAGTTAGGGGTTGAGTGCCAAATCCCACAGCGAGAGCACTAGAAGCTGGAAGGAAGGGAATATTAGGTGCAATTTTCACATCATATCCATACTTTACTAGAATTGGAGTTATCGCAGAACCGGAACCTTGTCCCAAATTTGCTTGGTTGTTAATTGAATATACCGAACTTGGATAGGTATCAAAAAGTAATCCGCTTGGCATATTTCTTTGAAAAGAGAAAATTGTCCGGGTAATTGGTACAGTCCAAAGAAATTTTTTAACGTATTTAATCTGAAAATCAGAAATTTTAGTGCCGACAGATATACCAGGAAGCATTTGCATTTTAACTTGTAAAGTTGTTTTACCGGGAAGAATTGTCAATAAACCAGCCCATATATCTTGCAATAAAACCCCAAGGACAATCCCATTTAGTCCAGGAGTGAAGTCTAGCAAGGGAGAATTAGCATTTACATTCGCATCAACAAAATATGGATTTATGGGATTACTCACATAACTACCATTAACGATAGAGAGCATTCTAAAAGAACCATTAGCATCTCCGTTTGGAAAACCAAGTGACGCCAATTCTTGTTGCCAATTATTATGGTCAGTATTATTTAAATTTCCTCCAAAGTCAACATAGTTTACTAACATTTGTCGCGCAGCATTGCTATGCATAACACGTTTCACCATTTGTATATAGTCGTTCGCGTCAAGCTGGTTTGTAATTGAATTTATGATTGATTTATTCTCTAAGAACGAATTGATGGCATATACACCATAAAGAACTCCCAAAGGGACATTTGCTCCAAGATGTGGTGCATCATGGCTAACATATATGGAGGTCTTATGAGCAATATTAGCTAGCTCCATTTTTTTCAGGGCGTACCGCGCAATTAGCCCACCCATACTTTGTCCCATAACAATATTAGGTTCGGTGCTATTATTCTGTTGTTTTTGTTGATTAACCCAAAGTATTACCTCCTTAAGTGTATTTGCATTGGCTTGAATGTATTCATCACTATTTACAAAATCAACATAAACTATATCATATTCATCTAGAATACGATCACCTTCATAGGTGCGTTTAAGTACTTTCATAAAACTTTCAACGCTAACGACTCCTTTACCCTTCAATTTAGTATCTGGGTCCTTTTCTACTAAAACACTAAGAACACGGGGATCAAATCCTTCCACGACAATAAGTGGTTTCTTTATTATATTATTAACTCGACAAATTGTGTACACTTCCGCCGATGTACTTACTCCATTATATGCGGCACCAACTTTTGTAGTGGCATAAGAATATGTTGAACCAATGCCAAATGCGCTAGCCGCAGTTGTTGGTAAAAGTACCTGGATATTAGAATGTGATAGCAATTGATTTCCACCTGTGAGTGTAACTCTCATTTTCACCTCTTTCCTACCCGATGATGGATAATTCGCAGTTAGGCTTCCTCCTAAAGTAATTTGCCTATAACCTCCACCATCACCTGGGTCAATCTCAATCTTTGAATAGGATAAATTTGAAAACCACACATTTGAATTCAGTTTATATGTAAGAGATCCAGCATTAAAAATACTATCATGTGGAGCAAAACCCAAAGCATATCCACTGGAATAAGGATTTTGCCAAACACCATTTTTAACATTATCGGAAACCTTACCATTTGCATAATTTATCAATTGATCATTTTTTGCATTTGCCTTTATAAAGGAATAGCGGTATGCAGCGGCACTTAACGAAACGGTAGTATTTGTTCCAGCGTTACCTTGATTTAACATGATAGTTTCAACATCTCCAAATGGAGCGGAAGAAACTGAAGCTGATTTTATAGTACGAAGGAACATTTCATAAGTTGGCCTATCTATAAAATTATCCTTATTTAAAAGAGTACCTGAATACTTATCCAAATCAACAAGTTCGAATGAAAAGTCTCTTAATAGTCCGTCTGGTACTTTAGTTTTATCTAGAGTAGAAAACATATTATTGAGGAAGTTCCTCATATCGGTATTTTCTTCAACTCCTTGAGCAAAAATTGAAGAAACGTTGAAAATCAACGTAAGCAAAAAAGCTAGGATTTTGGTCAAATTTCTTTTCATGTAGTTTTGTATTTGGCTAAACTTCTGAAAAGCTATATCATATTTTCCAAAAAAATAAATTATCTCGATCAATTCAATTTTGACCCATACGAAACACTCGATCTACACGATATCATTTTTTTAGCACATATATATTTATTAAATTATTAAAAAGGTTAACAACTCAATTATACATTATATAATAAAAAAAGCCACCATTAAATAAACTAATGGCGGCTCATTATAAAACCTAACTATGAAAGACGATTTATTTTATTGTTTCCCGTATTCAGTCAACTTAGCTAGTTTGATAGAAATTGGATGACCAATTTGTTTTTTTGAAATCTCCTTTTCATTAACTAGTAATTGCGTATCCGCCCTACCAAGTACATATTTTCTGAGCGATGTATAATGCGGAGCTTTGCTAAATGAGCAAAGAAGAAAAAAGAATACAGATGTTTGCCC
>NZ_JAVDTD010000026.1:0-7991 GCF_031455655.1 Sphingobacterium sp. 2149
ACAGTTCTGTGAAATAATCAACAAACAACTCACAAATCTATCGCATAGCCATATTTAATAAAAAAGCTGCCTCAATAAATTTGAGACAGCTTCTTGTATTTTTAATGAACAGGTCTAATTTTCATGCGCAGAAGAGCCCATTTTCGCTTTCCTTATAATTGATACTTGTGAAATCAGGAACGTTTTGTATCTTCATAGTTCTAAACCGTTTCAATCATGAAAAGACGCAATTTTCTTATGGCACCTATGGTGCTTATGACTGCCCCAACATGGGCTCATCCAGTTCACCCGAGCCAAGATACTCAGACCAATACCATCGTCCACGTGGTTAATTTCTGGCTTAAGAAAGATATCAGTGAAAAAGACAAAATGAATTTTACCCAGTTTTTTGAGGAGCTTCGGAAAATCGACGTAATTCAGACACTCCACTATGGCGTACCTGCTCAAACAAACCCGAGGCCTGTAGTAGACAATAGTTTTGACTACACGTTGATCGTTACATTTAAAGATCTTAAAGATATAACAAGCTATGAGACACATCCAGTCCATTTAAAAGCAATTGAAAAATATCAGCACCTTTGGACGAAAGTTATGGTCAAAGACACCTCGATCATCAAATAAGTCCTCGTGCCTTAATTTCAAGGTATTTATTGATGGAATTGATGGTTAAATTTTCCGGCGCAGTATAAATAGTCTGAAATCCATGACGGATAAGCTCCTGTACAATAAGCTGCTTTTCATAGATAAACTTTTCAGCAATGATTTGATTATAGATATCTATCGTCTTTTTCGGTACACTTTTAGCCAGATCCTCTACCTCCACATTTTTAAATACGACGACGACGATTATATGACTTCTATTCAGCATAGTCAGGTAATTTATCTGCCGTTTAAGGGAATCTAAGGTCTCAAAATTGGTGTAAAGAAAAATTAGTGAACGCTTATTGATATGCGCATTGGCATAACTATACAGTTTTCCAAATTCCGATTCTTCAAATTTAGTCGATACCTTATAGAGTGACTCTGAAATTTTAAGCATCTGATTATTCCTTTTCTCAGCGGGTATAAATGTATTGATATCTTTTGAAAAGGTTAATAGGCCTGCGCGGTCCTGCTTTAATATCGTTGCATTCGAAAGAACCAACGAAGCATTGATAGCATAATCTAATAAGCTCAGGCCGTTGAAAGGCATACGCATTGCCCTCCCTAGATCGATAAAAGAATAGATCGGCTGCGACTTCTCTTCTTCATATTGGTTGACCATCAACTTTTTCACTTTAGCAGATGCTTTCCAATTCATGTGACGGTAGTCATCGCCTTGAACATAATCGCGAACATGATCAAATTCCATGGCCGATCCAATCCGTCGAATACGTTTTATCCCGAGTTCATTCAGTCTATTACTTGTCGCCAAAAGCTGATACTTTCTTAACTGTATATAAGATGGGTAACAGGGTATTTCTTCTTCCTGATTAGTGACAAATCTTCTTTTGAAAAATCCAAGACGCATCACTAGTGCCAAACAACGTCCAAACTTATAGATCCCCCGCTGGGTCGGTCGCAGCGAAAATGATATTTCCGATTCCTGAAAGCTGGGTAGATGGGTCATAAAATCCTTATCGCGAATTTGGAGCTGAACAGGAAACTCCTCCAAAACTTCCACCTTTGTTCGGAAAGGATAAAAAGAACGCACAATCAGTCTCATTGGGTTCTCATCTCCGTTGGAGAGCTTTTCAGGATATACCCTTGTGATTTCTATTTTCCCCTTTCCAGAAAATAAGAGAATAAAATCAAAGACCAAAATTGCCAGCCATATCCAAAAAACAATCCAAGCTACAATAAACAACTCCTTAACGAAAAAAGACAATGTAAAGAGTGTTGCTACACTTAATAGCGAGTAGAAAAATTGATTTGTTAGAAAGAGCTGACTTAATTTCTTCATTATCTTGGAATTTCAACAGAATTAATGATTTGGTCGATGACATAGGCTGTAGTAAAGCCTTCCATTTCTCTTTCTGGCGTCAACATAACACGATGTCCTAATACGGCCGATGCCACCCTCCTAATATCCTCAGGAGTAACAAAATCTCTACCGCTAACCGCTGCTGAAGCTTTCGCTGATTCCAGTAAAGCAATAGAAGCTCTAGGTGAGGCTCCGAGTGTCAAACTTGGATTAGTTCGTGTTTTTATAACAACTTGAGCAATATATGTTATCAGCTCCTCATGCACAAAAATAGACTTGATCAATTTTTGAAATGCTAAAATTTCTGTTGCGGAAACCACTGCCTGAACCTGATCTTCTTTATTGACTTCCTTTTGGGCATGATGTTCTTTTAATATTTCCATTTCCTGTTCAAACTCTGGATAGCTCACATTAATTTTAAACAGGAAGCGATCTAATTGAGCTTCTGGCAGACGGTAAGTTCCTTCATGTTCGATTGGATTTTGCGTCGCAAAAACAACAAAAGGAGCGGGTAATCGATAAGTAGTTCCATCAACCGATGCCTGCTGTTCGGCCATACTTTCAAAAAGCGCAGCCTGCGTTTTTGCCGGAGCACGGTTGATTTCATCGATCAAAACGATGTTTGCGAAAATAGGGCCTTTGCGAAACTCGAATTCATTGCTTTTCAGATCCAATATCGATGACCCCGTCACATCCGAAGGCATTAGATCTGGTGTGAATTGAATACGTTTAAATTCGCTATCGATGGTTTTGGCAATCAATTTTGCAGATAATGTTTTTGCAACCCCTGGCAATCCTTCAATCAGGGAATGCCCAGAAGCCAAAATGGAGATCAGAAGCATATCGATCAATTGATCCTGTCCAACGATTACTTTTTTGACCTCTGCTTTCACCTGAGCCATTTTATCGAACAAAACCGATACATCTATTCGGTTTTCAAAAGGTATATATTTATCGAAGTCACTCATATCATTTTTGCTTTATGTTTAAACTCTTCTATAGTGTCATTAATCAATTTAAGATCGACCAAGTCATGTTGTTTAGCATCCTGCATGCGTACAATCAACTTGATCAAAGCTTGTGTCTCCATCAGAGAGACTCCAGACCGTTCAGCCAGTTCTTCACTGAATTCGTTTTCACGCAACGCCAAGGTATCTAAATGAAAACGGTTTCTAAGGTCGTGAAGAAAGTAATCTATCTTTTTGGCAACCATATTCCCGGGTACACCATTTTCATAATATAAAGTAGCAATCGTTCCACAAAAATCCTTTGAGAGGTTCGGCTCCGGAGCCACTACCGCCACTGCACGCTGTTCACGCCTACTTCTAAACACCAGTAGAAGAACCAGCCCCGCCAACAAAACATACCAGGCTTGCCGAAGACCATCATTCAGAAGCAACACACGCAAAGGCGTACGATATTGGTCCATGTTTGCTTTAAAATCATACCAAGCGAGCGGCTTATCATCTAAATAAGATAATGATTTGGCAACATAAGCATATTGTGCCGCCGAATTCAGCAGGTAATAGTTTCCAAATAAATCCGGAGTCAAATGCAGGTAAATTGTTCCTTTACCAAATTGAATCGCCACGAAGTTAGGTAGTGCAAATTCTTTATAGGTAATCGCACCTAAAATAGTTGCATTTTTAGGGAGTTTTTTGAACACTTCACCAAGCTCCGATTTACCGTAATGAATTTTATTATTATCATTCATTAGCCGAACGCGTACTTGTTTTTTTATATTTACCCCTTTTTTGTAACCATAGAAACTATCCGTTTCCACCCCCAAGGAATCCAAAAAATAACGATCAATTTCCTCAGCGACAATCATTGCCTTCCCTCCCCGATTCACATAATCCAGTAATTTATCTTCCGCAGCTTCACCCATTGAAAAATAAGAGGTATAAAAAAACAGGTTAGCGTCCGTTTTCTTTGTGCTGTCCAGATACTCGTACAATGGCCGCTCAATCGTTGTATTCTTTTGATCGATGATATGCTCAAGTTCTTGACGTAGCACATAAGCTCCAAAGGGATTTTTGTCTTTTGCATCAAATGTCCGATCCCAGATAATTGGTTTCTTACTTGTAGCGTCGATAAGCGCAATGAGCACCAAAACAACTGCGAATAATATCAATCCAAATTTTACCGATCCTTTCATTTAATTTGATTTTGATATTGGGTAAACAATTGCTGATATTGGGTAAAATTAGCTTCCGTCAATTCAAACTGACCAAACCAGACATAATCAAATATTCGTGTGCACTCCAAAAACCCCCGACGAAGTTCCTCGTCCCTTATTTCCTGCCCAAATTCAGCGTTTGTTTTACTTTGCTTCCACTTGATATGATCAGCATGAGCCAACTTCTGAATATTGAGCAGCTGTAAATACCTAATTCCCAGAGCATAATTTTTATTTTTAATAGCTTCCTGTATATGAGGCTCCAAGTTGCTATTCATTAGATTTCGCTCTACATAAGCTAAAACGTCCAGTTCGGTATCTTCCTCCCGATGTTTGATAAAATATTGGTTCTTGTTGTAAAGTATTTTATAGAGGATAAAGGCTAGTGCGATAACAGCTAAAAAAGCAAAGACATATCCAAATTCTTCCCGAAATTTATAAGGATTATCTGGGGTGATGCTCCCAATCCAATCCGCGAGCCGGGCAAGAATCCGCTGTAATGCACTTACCCGATCTTTAATATTTTCTGAATAAACAAAATCGTCCGTCTCGTACCTTTTGATGATATCCTGATAAGGGTCCATTCTAAACGAACGCTCTTCGGTATATTTTGGAATTGAGTCAAATAATGTTGGATCCCACAGATCAATTTCATCTTTTTCCTGTTGGCCATTTGGTGCTTTTAAAGCTATCGAGTCAATAGCGACAGAATCGGTTGTCACTAAGGTAGAATCCATTTGCACATGGAGCGAATCGGCACTATTGCTGTCGGAATCTACGTTCTCCGGTTTCGGATCACAAGCATACATCATTGACAAACCAGCAATGCAGAAAAAAGACAAGAGTTTATTCACTTTTTCCTCCTATCTCTTCAATCATACCATAAATCCGTTCTCCGAATTTGAGATCCTTCGCTGTTTCATAAATAATACCGTTGGCCAAAACTCCGGACATATAAAGAAACAACGTAAATAATGTGATAAATAAACCTCCCAATGTCATCAGCAGTTTTCCCCAGGATGAGTCAAAAAAAGCAACATCTATTCCGAGGAAGTTGAATGACAGTATCCCCATGATAACCAATGGTACAATAGAAATCATCATGACAGCCATTTGGAAAATAAAATTTACGATATAGGTAGCAATACCATACTGAATCAATTTTTTGCTTAGCATTACATAGGCATCTGTAAAACAACTTCCGAGATCCGAATAGCCTTCGCGATAAAATAAAAATGAGCAAAATAACCAAATACCAACCATGGACGCCAATATTCCGATAGCAAAACTTCCGACAAAAGGGATAAATGCACAAATCGCAGCAACAATAGCCAATGGAATAAATACGACAATCAATGCCAAAATCATGGCAATCAAAAACATAAAGTATTTCCCAAGGTTTGATCTAAAATTCTTAAGCACTTCCACACCCGAAAATGCAGTACTCTTGCGCTCCTTAAGCAGTACAAAATATTCGATAGAAATACCGTAAACGTACAGTCCCAAAGCAATCAGCGCCACAATAAGTAAACCAGCCCAAGTCAGAGCATCGATGTCCTCAAAAGAATCACTATTAGCAGAGAATGTGATTTTTGTAGACAGAAAATAATAAACCAAGGCAATTCCGGCTAGCGGAACAGCAGATAAACCAAAAATAGTAGATACAAAATGCCTATAGATCAATTTAAAAAGATCTATAAAACTTTGCACAAAGTCCCCTACCTTCCGTTCTTTTTGAAATTCAAAGTTTATTTCCATTGAAATCGTTTTGCTAGTCGATATGGATTAATAACGTAAAAATAGAGGATTGCCAGTAGAGATAAAACGATAATTAATGCACATAACCAAATTGAAACATTATAATATCTTGTTACAAAGCCTTCCAATGTACCGGCAATAATAAAAAAAGGAATTGTGCTGACCAACACTTTCATCGCAATCTTTGCCGTACGGACAAAAGAAGTTAAACGGGTAAAAGATTTTGGAAATAAGATGCTATTGCCGAGTGCTAATCCGCATCCCCCGGCCACAATAATTACCGAGATCTCGATGGTACCATGAATCCAGATCGCTGACATAGCCTTCCCCATAACGCCATATTGGAAAAACATATGATGAAATGCACCTAGCATAATACCATTGCTAAACAAGACATACCCCGTCCCAACACTAAAAAATAGTCCGGCAGCAAAAGCCATAAAAGCAACACGCACATTATTTATCGTAATCCAAATTGCTGAACCAAAATTGCTTCCCTTTCCGTATACCGCAGCAGGATCGCCTGCTTTTATACTTTCTATCGTTGAATCCACATAGAAGTCGCCTAAAATAAGACGAACAAAATCAATATCGTACACAGACGACAAAAAACCGATAATTGAAGCCAAAACAAAAATTAAGAAGGAGTACAAAAGCGGTCTACGAATACACCAAATTGCTTGTGGTATCTCTTCATTAAAAAAAGATTTAAACTTATTGTTGGAAGCTTTTTGATCTTTATAGATTTTCTGATGCGCATTCACCGCCAATTCATTTAAGTAAGCCTTTACTTTACTCTCAGGATAGAAAGTTTGCGCATAAGCCAGATCATTTGTCAGCTCAATATAATTTGAAGCCAGCTCATCCGGATCAACCGCTGTATTAATTGACAAATTATTTTCAATTAACGTCCATTTTTCTTTATTTCGTTCTACAAATGATGCTTCTCTCATTAATTTTTTTAACTGGCTCAACCAAATATAGGAAATATCCGTGATTGAAAAGCACAAATAACTGCAAAATTGACTTATATATTCTATATTGCCACTAAATTCAAATCATTTTACAGATGAATAAGCTCGAGATAAATACAGCACAAAATGTAAAAATCGAATATAATCTTGCCAGTCTTGGCTCAAGAATGATAGCCTTTGCAATAGACTATTTCATTATAGTCTGCTATTATTTCTTTTGTTTCTTCCTCTTGGACACTTTAAATATCACCAGTAATGATCCCTATCTGTTTTATGGGATCATGATGGCACTGACTTTACCGGCTTTTTTTTATACGTTGATTACCGAAACGGCCTTTGGTGGGCAAACGGTTGGCAAGAAAATAATGAAAATAAAAGTTGTTAAGCTCGACGGTTCACGGGCTAATTTTTATCAGTACTTGTCCAGATGGAGTTTATCTATCGTAGATATTTGGATGACAATGGGTGGAGTCGCCATTACATCAATCGTATTATCAAAAAATGGGCAACGCATTGGAGATATTGCCGGAGAAACGTCAGTTATTAGTCTCAAACCTGCCTTAAAATTGGGCGACACCATCTATGAGGAAACATTAGAGAATCACCCAATTCTATTTCCTCAAGTAATTAAACTGAGTGACAAAGATGCCAACTCGATTAAAGAGATTTATCAGACAGCTTTTGACAGAAGAGATGTGGGAATTTTAACGGCTTTAGTTCAACGTCTGGAAAAAGTCATGGACGTTAAACACCCTGATGTAATGACTCCCAATGATTTTGTCTTACAGGTGATGAAAGATCATTATACGATGTTTAAAGATAAATAACCTTAAAACTTCCCGCTTACCAACTTCGCCCTTCACCCGATTCTTCAACGTATATCATACGTATATACAATGGAGATTGTTCGGTTGCGACCGAACAATCTCCGAACAAGTACCGAACAAGTACCGAAGAAGCTCCGAAGAAAGGCCGAAAGAGGTGTCAACTTGATACTTCGCTGTTACAAGATGTCTTATACTGGGTCTTATACGGCTATAGCTTTACAGTTTTGTTTAAAAACGTAAAGGAAACATGAATGAACAAGCCTTATCAAGATTTGAATTCGAAGAAGAAT
>NZ_JAVDTD010000027.1:0-2483 GCF_031455655.1 Sphingobacterium sp. 2149
CCGTCCATCCGTATTTTTTACGGTTTGAATTGTGCCACTTTAAAAAGATCAAGAAAGAATTACCTTGTCGCTTTAAATACAGCGATATGGCCAACAAACTTGATCCGATGGACTTAAAACAAATACTCACATTACATCTGGACGGTTACAGTAACCGTAAAATAGGTTCCGTTCTCGGTATTTCCCGCAATACAGTCAATACCTACATGCAACTATTTGCAGGCAGTGGCTATTCGTTCAAGGAACTTCTGGGCTTTGATACCGCTACTTTATCCGAACTGTTTTCATCCCATACGACGCTGGACGCTGCCCGCCACAATGAACTAATGCTTTACTTTGAGGGGGTCAACAAGGCCCGGAATCATCCCGGCTTTACCTTTCTGTATCATTATCAGCAATATGTTGAGCTAGCCGCAGAACCATATAGCTACACGCAGTTTCTCGAACATTACCGCCGTAAATATCCAAAAGAAAAGGGTTCAATGAAACTTCAGCATATTGCGGGCGAAGAAATGTTCGTGGACTTTGCCGGGAAGAAGCTGCAGATCATCGATAAACACACCGGAGAGGTTATCGCTGTGGAAGTATTTGTGGCCATACTACCGTGCAGCCAGTACACCTATATCCAGGCATGCAGGAGCCAGAAACGCGAAGATATGATATCCTGTTGCACAGCGGCACTTCGTTTTTATGGTGGATCGCCCAAAGCGATAGTGTCCGACAATCTAAAGTCCGCCGTCAATAGATCGAGCAGATACGAAGCGGACATCAACCGTAGCTTCAAGGACTTTGCCCGCCATTATAACTGTGTCATCAACCCGACACGTAGTTACGCTCCACAAGACAAAGCGTTGGTTGAGAATGCGGTGCATCTGGCCTATCAGCGTATCTATTACCCATTACGTGAAATGACTTTCTTCTCGCTGGAAGATCTCAATAGAGAAATTGCAGTACTACTGGAGCGTTATAACAATCTATTGTTCAAACGAAAAGAATCGAGCCGTATCGAGCTCTTCCAGAGTATTGAACGAGAATATCTCAAAGCCCTTCCCGCTGATCCATATGAACTGAAAGATTACAAAAGGGCCAAAGTACAGAAAATGGGTTACGTATACTTTTCTCCCGAGAAGTGTTATTATAGTGTTCCATACCGGTATATCGGAAAGGAAACAATGATCCATTACACCGGGAGCCGTATTGAGATCTTTTATAATCATGAAAGAATAGCGCTACACCAGCGCAATCTGACCAAAGGCAGCTACATCACCAACGCAGATCACCTGAGCAGCACACATAAGTTCTATTCGGAATGGAGCCCTGAATTCTTTAGAAAAAAAGCGCTGCCACATGGGGAATATGTTCTGGCATGCATCGAAAAGATACTTGCTTCCCATGATTATCCCGAAATAAACTACAAACGCTCCCTTGGAATTATCCATCTGCACCGAGCCTATGGATCCGGGCGTCTGAACAATGCGTGTAAAAGAGCATTGGATACAGATAGCTGCTCCTATCTACGGATAAAGAATATCCTGAAAAACAATATGGACAGGCTGCTTTTATCTGTGAATGAGCTTGAGCCCCAAAAACCACATATACCTTTTCACAGCAATATACGCGGTGCTTCCGCATATGAATAATAATAATCAAGAATCAAAAAAATGAACAATCAGACAGTTGAAAAACTACGCGACATGCGTCTGGGAGCTATGGCCCAGTTACACCAGCAGTACGTTAAGGAAAACAGGCTCGAAGGTATGACCTGCGACGAATACCTCGCGTTACTTACTGACCATCAGTGGGAAGACCGGGAAAATAAAAAGATAGAGCGTTTGCTCAAGCAGGCAAACTTTAGGCATAATGCCAGTCTAGGTGATATAAACTACGCCAGCGAAAGAAATCTGGACAAAAATATGTTTGCGCGTCTGGGTACACTGGACTTTGTGCTCCGAAAAGAAAACATTATTATCTGTGGTGCTTCCGGCACAGGAAAAAGCTACCTGTCACAGGCTCTCGGACATCAGGCATGTATTACAGGGGTAAAAACCCAATATACAGTAACTGCAAGACTGATCAAAAGGCTGAAATTGAGCAAAGTTGATGGAACATACCTTAAAGAACTGGAAAAACTAACGAAAACGGAACTGCTGATACTTGATGACTTTGGCTTACAGGCTTTTGATAGCCAAGATCGGGAAACACTGATGGATATTATCGATGACCGGCATGGTAAAAGATCAACCATAATATCATCCCAGATACCGGTATCGGCCTGGTACGAGGTGATCGGCGGAGAGGGCACTATTGCCGATGCGATCTTGGACCGGATTGTAAACTCCTCACATCGGATAGACCTAAAAGGTGAATCGCTAAGAAAAGGAATATTGAAAAAGGAATAATCACAGCTTTTTTATATAATTGTATGATCTTTTAAGTGGCACGGTTTGACCGAAATCACTGGCATCATTACTCCGAAATACCCA
>NZ_JAVDTD010000028.1:0-1713 GCF_031455655.1 Sphingobacterium sp. 2149
GAAGCAGTTTGGCAATGAACTGTGGAGGTTATGGAAAAGCAAATGTAGGCATAAGTAACGATAAGGCGGGTGAGAAACCCGCCCACCGAAAGACCAAGGTTTCCTGATCAACGTTAATCGGATCAGGGTCAGTCGGGACCTAAGGCGCACCCGAAGGGGGCAAGCCGATGGACAACTGGTTAATATTCCAGTACTCTTCATAACTGCGATGTGGTGACGGAGTAGTGACACTGCCGCGAACTGACGGAATAGTTCGTTGAAAGGCGTAGGTATTGGGGTTGTAGGCAAATCCGCAACTCTAGCTGAAACCCAATAGTACAGCAAAGCTCCGGTGGCGCTGATAGAGCAGGTAAACAGACTTCCAAGAAAACCCGCTAAGCTTCAGGTTATGAAGACCCGTACCGCAAACCGACACAGGTGGTCGAGGAGAGAATCCTAAGGTGCTCGAGTGAGTCATGGCTAAGGAACTCGGCAAAATGGCCCTGTAACTTCGGGAGAAGGGGCGCTGTCTCTGAGAAGAGCAGCCGCAGTGAAAAGGCCCAGGCGACTGTTTAACAAAAACATATGGCTTTGCAAAATCGCAAGATGAAGTATAAGGCCTGACACCTGCCCGGTGCTGGAAGGTTAAGAGGGGATGTCATCGCAAGAGAAGCATTGAATCGAAGCCCCAGTAAACGGCGGCCGTAACTATAACGGTCCTAAGGTAGCGAAATTCCTTGTCGGGTAAGTTCCGACCTGCACGAATGGTGTAACGATCTGGGCGCTGTCTCAGCCATGAGCTCGGTGAAATTGTGGTATCGGTGAAGACGCCGATTACCCGCAACGGGACGGAAAGACCCCATGCACCTTCACTATAGCTTAACATTGAGATTGGGTACAGGATGTGTAGGATAGGCGGGAGATGTTGAAGTGGCTTCGCCAGGAGTCATGGAATCAACCTTGAAATACCGCCCTTTCTGTATCCGGTTTCTAACTCCTTTATGAGGAGGACATTGTTTGGTGGGTAGTTTGACTGGGGTGGTCGCCTCCAAAAAGGTAACGGAGGCTTTCAAAGGTAAGCTCAGTACGCTTGGTAACCGTACGTGGAGTGCAATGGCATAAGCTTGCTTGACTGTGAGACCTACAAGTCGAACAGGGTCGAAAGACGGACATAGTGATCCGGTGGTTCTGTATGGAAGGGCCATCGCTCAAAGGATAAAAGGTACGCTGGGGATAACAGGCTGATCTCCCCCAAGAGCTCATATCGACGGGGAGGTTTGGCACCTCGATGTCGGCTCGTCACATCCTGGGGCTGGAGAAGGTCCCAAGGGTTGGGCTGTTCGCCCATTAAAGTGGCACGCGAGCTGGGTTCAGAACGTCGCGAGACAGTTCGGTCCCTATCTGTTGTGGGCGTTGGAAGTTTGAGTGGATCTGACCTTAGTACGAGAGGACCGGGTTGGACAGACCTCTGGTGAACCTGTTATGCCGCCAGGTGTACGGCAGGGTAGCTACGTCTGGAATAGATAAGCGCTGAAAGCATCTAAGTGCGAAACTAGCCACGAGATGAGACTTCCTTATAGGGTCGTAGGAGATGACTACGTTGATAGGCCATAGGTGTAAAGGTTGAGAGACCAAAGCCAAGTGGTACTAATAGCCCGAAGCTTTCTCAAGCAGACAGACACTGTTGTCTTCCTCTTTAATTTTTAAGAAACAAAAAGAAACGTAACTCTTTCA
>NZ_JAVDTD010000029.1:0-1312 GCF_031455655.1 Sphingobacterium sp. 2149
TGGCAAAGATCTGTTTCTGTCGGTATAGCGGGAGATGATCTTGATATTTACCGGTAAGGATCATCGCAAGCAGGCTCGGCCCAGGGATTCCTTTGTCGATTACACGCTCGGGAAGCTCGGCAATGGCCACGGCAGATTTATCTTTGGCAGCATATTTATAACGGATGTAACGTTTGATATAGAACCTTGCAGGTTCGCATTCCAATTCTTCCGTAATTTCTTTACCGATATAAACCATTTGGGATAGATCACCTTCGGGATGGATTTCAACCTCTTCTACAGGGAGGTGGGCAGGTAATTTAGCACGTCCTTTATGATTAGGTCGTTTACGTACATACTCGATCTTTTCTTTGATTTCCTCCTGTTGCTGTATAACTTCGGCCGGCGCTGCTTCAAAGGGAAGCATGGTCTGATTTGGATCGCCTTCGAATCGCTCACGCTTCTGCCCGAACTGCATACGCTTGTACATAGCGAGTTGGGACTCTAGGTAATCTATCTTTTCATCTCTTTCAACAAGGGCTTGGTCACGACTGGAAATGACCTTGATAAGGTCTTCTTTTGAGAGATTTTCCAGTGCTGTTTCCATACCCTAAAGATACGGAATTACCCGCGCTCATGCAATTAAATGCCGCTTTTAAGGCAAAGTAAAACGTCTTTTTTGAATACTTTTTACGACCTGTATCCCCTCAATCATCAGCACCAGATCACTCCATGACAACTCTCCGTTTTTTATACTGGGCGGTACGAAAGTACCGCTCTCCAGCCGTTTGTAATACAGCACAAAGCCACCCTTCTCCCAATGTAACAGCTTCACGTGCGTACGGCTACGGTTTAGGAACACAAAAACCTCCCCACTGGTAGCTTGCCGCTGCATTCCTGAACTGATCAGTCCACAAAGTCCATCAAAAGACTTCCTCATATCGCAAAAACCATCATAAAGATAAAACCTATGCGATGAGCCTAGCGCAAACATCAGTACAGACGGATCAATTGAGAGAGAAGTCCAAGATCATTTTCTACCTTTATACGTACACCATTGGGATAAATTACCTCAACTTCACTTTTTCTGCAGGCCTTGTCGATGGATATAAAACTCCCCGCAGACGAAACGTTTTCTTTACTGCGCGAATACCAATAATAAAAGGTGGCCTCATTTATCCCTTTTTCTGCGCAGTATCGTTTCTTGCTTATACCGCTTTGTTGCCAGTCTGCTATCAGGGCAAACATCTGTATTCTTTTTTCTTCTTTGCTCATTTAGCAAAGCTCCGCATTATACATCGCTCAGAAAATATGTACTTGGTAGGGCGGATAC
>NZ_JAVDTD010000030.1:0-1292 GCF_031455655.1 Sphingobacterium sp. 2149
GGGCTTGAATCCATTTGAAGTGGGCGGAATAAGACAAGTAGCGGTGAAATGCATAGATATGTCTTAGAACTCCGATTGCGAAGGCAGCTCACTAAGCTGGTATTGACGCTGATGCACGAAAGCGTGGGGATCGAACAGGATTAGATACCCTGGTAGTCCACGCCCTAAACGATGATAACTCGATGTTGGCGATAGACAGCCAGCGTCCCAGCGAAAGCGTTAAGTTATCCACCTGGGGAGTACGCCCGCAAGGGTGAAACTCAAAGGAATTGACGGGGGCCCGCACAAGCGGAGGAGCATGTGGTTTAATTCGATGATACGCGAGGAACCTTACCCGGGCTTGAAAGTTAGTGAAGGATGCAGAGACGCATCCGTCCTTCGGGACACGAAACTAGGTGCTGCATGGCTGTCGTCAGCTCGTGCCGTGAGGTGTTGGGTTAAGTCCCGCAACGAGCGCAACCCCTATGTTTAGTTGCCAGCATTTAAGGTGGGGACTCTAAACAGACTGCCTGTGCAAACAGTGAGGAAGGTGGGGACGACGTCAAGTCATCATGGCCCTTACGTCCGGGGCTACACACGTGCTACAATGGATGGTACAGCGGGCAGCTACATAGCAATATGATGCTAATCTCTAAAAGCCATTCACAGTTCGGATTGGGGTCTGCAACTCGACCCCATGAAGTTGGATTCGCTAGTAATCGCGTATCAGCAATGACGCGGTGAATACGTTCCCGGGCCTTGTACACACCGCCCGTCAAGCCATGAAAGTTGGGGGTACCTAAAGCATGTTACCGCAAGGAGCGTGTTAGGGTAAAACCGATAATTGGGGCTAAGTCGTAACAAGGTAGCCGTACCGGAAGGTGCGGCTGGAATACCTCCTTTCTAGAGTATCGCGGACCGGTACTCGTCACGTTACATATGATTGACAAGAAGAAAACATCAGAAGAAAGTGCCCGCCCCGAAAGGAGCAGTACCGATAGAGATAGATGAACAGTACAAGCTAGTCCCGTAGCTCAGTTGGTTAGAGCACTACACTGATAATGTAGGGGTCAGCAGTTCAAATCTGCTCGGGACTACGAAAAGTACGGGGAATTAGCTCAGCTGGCTAGAGCACCTGCCTTGCACGCAGGGGGTCAACGGTTCGAATCCGTTATTCTCCACATCTCCGGGGAAGTGTATAACGATACACATCAAGATACCGGAAAAAGAGTTCTTTGACATATTGAAAGAGAAAAAAAATTACAAGAGAAGACAACAGTATAGAGACAATACGTGTATGTGCTTGATGTAAA